>DALYUA010000299.1:0-4533 GCA_031993245.1 Buttiauxella sp.
ACCCCCGCCAGCGAGCCGGCGATAATCCAGCCCACGCGCGTGGTATTGGTATAAAGCGTGGTAGCGGCTCCCGCCTGGCCCGGCATCAAATCCTGGAAATAAAGCATGCCGATCCCGGCCAGAATCCCGATAAAAATAGCGTTCAGCAACTGTAAAGCAAGCAGCATAATTTCGTTGTGCAGCGTCAGCATGCCGAGGTAAAACAGCAGGCCCGCAACGGCGGCGATACGCATCAGGAAACGCTTACCAAAACGTTTAGCGTAATAGCCCGCAATCAGCATGGTGGGAATTTCCAGACCGGCCGCCGTTCCCATCATTACCCCCGCAAGCTTCTCCGGCAGATGCAGTTCACTAATGATGTAGAGCGGCATATTGATAATGTACAGGCTGTTACAGCCCCACATCATGGTGCAGGCGACAAACAGCAGCAGCGCATCACGGCGGTTGCGGCGGGGCGCCTCAAGCTTGCCGGTGGCAACGACCGGCTCCTTGCGCATAGAAGGCAGCAGCAGCCACACCATCAGACTGCAAACCACAAATGCGAAGGCCGCGCTGAGGTACATCGTGGTAAAGCCGAAACCCAGCGCCAGCGCATAGGCGACTGGCGGGCCGATAACCCAGGCAAGCGAAACCTGGGCACGCAAAATGGAGCTGAACATCACGGCTTCGCGTCCGGTGCGATCGGCGTGTTCACGGGCAAGGGCGAACATTTGCGGGTTAGCGGTAGAGCCGAAGCTGCTCAGAAACACCCCAACAAAAAGTAAAACAAAGTAGTTACGGTTCCATGCAAACAGCACGCAGGCCAGCGCACCTAGCAGGCAGCAAACGAAAATCAGCGACTTTCGATCGCCTTTACGATCCGAGCGTCCGGCCAGAAACTGGCTGACCAGAATCCCGATGACCGCACTGCCGGTAAAAAAGAAGCCAACCATTGCCGGACGAACGTGCACTTCCTCGGTTAAAAACAGGCTTAGCGTCGGCGTTTGTAAGGCGCCGGCAATGCCGGTTAAAAAAGCTACAATCAAGAAAGCAGAAGAGGTCAGATCGAGAGGCTTACGGACTGCGGCAACGGGTGTGTTTTGCATGGGGTCAGAATCGGTTAACGGGGAACGCGCGGAGTTTACGCGCCTTGTCACAAAATAAACAGTTGTTCAAATCAAAAGCGACACAAAAAGTCAAAACAGCGTTCTGATTTTAAACCCTGCCGCCCGAAATGCTGCCTTAACTGTTTCAGCTTTACCGTTTCGATGAAGCTGAAAATGTGCGTGACCTCAAAATTCTGGCAACAAAAGCACAACAATGCTTGCCTGGGCCCCGAGGAAAATACACACTTCTTGAAACGTTTCAGCGTCTTCTTCAGGTAAATCCAACTCGGGGTGACGCTTTTTTTCTCATATAAGCTGAATCGTTTCAATTCAGCAGGAGAGGGAACCATGTTTCAGTTATCTGTGCAGGATATCCATCCGGGCCAAAGCGCCGGAAATAAAGAAGAGGCCATTCGGCAGGTTGCCGCTGCGCTGACAAAGGCGGGTAATGTAAGCGAAGGCTATGTAGACGGCATGCTTGCCCGTGAACAGCAAACCGCAACTTACCTGGGCAACGGCATCGCCATTCCACATGGCACAACCGATACCCGCGATCTGGTGTTAAAAACCGGCGTTCAGGTATACCAGTTTCCGCAAGGAGTTGAATGGGCCGAAGGCCAGAAAGCTTATGTCGCCATCGGTATTGCGGCAAGCTCAGACGAACACCTTGGCCTGCTGCGCCAGTTGACTCACGTGTTGAGCGACGACGCCGTGGCGGAACAGTTAAAAACCGCAACCACCGCAGAAGAGCTGCGCGCGCTGCTGATGGGCGAAAAGCAAAGCTCAGCGCTGCTGTTTGATAACTCTCTTCTGGCGTTGGATGTCACCGCAGGCGATCTGATGACCTTACAGGCGCTAAACGCAGGCCGCATAAAGCAGGCTGGCGCCGCCGACGCCTCTTTCGTAAGCCAGGTTGTTTCCAGCAAGCCGCTGTATCTCGGTCAGGGCATCTGGCTGAACGACAGTACCGAAGGCAACCTTGCCAGCGCGGTAGCTATCAGCCGTCCGGCTGTTGCTTTTGAAGCTGAAGGCGAGCCGGTTTCCCTGTTGATAACCGTCGCCGTGGCTGACGAGCAGCCGCTGCTGGTGCTTAACCGCCTGAGCGACATGCTGATTAACAACAAAGCTGAACGTCTGCTGAACGCCGATGCGCCAGCTTTGCTGACCCTGCTGACCAGTGACGACGCTCCGGCTGAAGATCTGCTGACAGAAGAATTCACCATCCGTAACGAACATGGCCTGCACGCGCGGCCGGGTACCGTTCTGGTGAATACCATCAAACAATTTACCAGTGAGATAACCGTGACAAACCTCGACGGCTCCGGCAAGCCAGCCAACGGGCGCAGCCTGATGAAAGTGGTCGCGCTCGGCGTGAAAAAAGGCCATCGCCTGCGCTTTACCGCCCAGGGCGATGACGCGCAACAGGCGCTGGCCGCCATTGGCGAAGCCATCGCCGCCGGTCTTGGCGAGGGGGCAGCATGAGCAGACGTGTCGCAACCATCACCCTCAATCCGGCGTATGACCTGGTAGGCTACACCCCGGAAATTGAACGTGGCGAAGTAAACCTGGTTCGCACGACCGGCCTGCATGCAGCCGGGAAAGGCATCAACGTTGCTAAAGTGCTTAAAGATCTTGGTATCGACGTTACCGTCGGCGGCTTCCTCGGCAAAGACAATCAGGACGGCTTTCAGCAACTGTTCAGCGAGTTGGGTATTGCTAACCGCTTCCAGGTCGTGCAGGGCCGTACCCGTATCAACGTCAAGCTGACGGAGAAGGACGGCGAAGTCAGCGACTTTAACTTCTCCGGCTTTGAAGTGACCCCGACGGACTGGGAGCGTTTTGTTGCTGACTCCCTGAGCTGGCTCGGCCAGTTCGACATGGTTTGCGTCAGCGGCAGCCTGCCCGCGGGCGTGACGCCGGAAGCCTTCACCGACTGGATGACTCGTCTGCGCAGCCAGTGTCCGTGCATTATCTTCGACAGCAGCCGCGAGGCGCTGGTGGCGGGTCTGAAAGCCGCGCCGTGGCTGGTGAAACCTAACCGTCGCGAGCTGGAAATCTGGGCCGGTCGCAAGCTGCCGGAAATGAAAGATGTCATTGAAGCCGCGCACGCACTGCGCGAGCAGGGCATCGCTCACGTGGTTATCTCATTGGGTGCCGAAGGCGCGCTGTGGGTGAACGCTTCGGGGGAATGGATTGCTAAACCGCCTAAATGTGAAGTGATCAGCACCGTCGGCGCCGGGGATTCCATGGTCGGTGGCCTGATTTACGGCCTCTTGATGCGTGAATCCAGCGAGCACACCCTGCGCCTGGCAACGGCTGTCGCTGCCCTGGCGGTGAGCCAGAGTAACGTTGGCATTACAGATCGCACGCAGCTGGCCGCCATGATGGCCCGTGTCGACCTGAAACCGTTTAACTGATTCAGGAGAGGAACAATGAAAACGCTGCTGATTATCGACCCCGCGCTTGGACAGGCGCGTGCATACCTCGCAAAAACCCTGTTGGGTTCTGCGGCTAACAAAGCGCATCTGACTATTACCGACAACCCAAACGAAGCTGAACTGGCGATTGTTGTGGGCACCGCCATCCCGGCGGATAGCGCGCTGAACGGCAAAAATGTTTTTCTCGGTGATATTGACCGCGCGGTGCTGCATCCGGAGCTGTTCTTAAGCGAAGCAAAAGGCAAGGCAAAACCCTATACCGCGCCAGTCAGCGCGGCGGCACCGGCTGCCGTGGCACAAGGCCCGAAACGTATTGTTGCGGTCACCGCTTGCCCGACCGGCGTAGCGCATACCTTTATGGCTGCTGAAGCCATTGAAACCGAAGCGAAAAAACGCGGCTGGTGGGTGAAGGTTGAAACGCGTGGCTCCGTAGGGGCGGGCAACGCCATCACGCCGGAAGAAGTTGCCGAAGCGGATCTGGTGATTGTCGCGGCGGATATCGAAGTGGATCTGGCGAAGTTTGCCGGTAAGCCGATGTACCGCACTTCTACCGGCCTTGCGCTGAAGAAAACCGCGCAGGAGCTGGATAAAGCGGTTGCAGAAGCCAGACCTTATGAAGCGACAGGGCAAAGCGCTGCTTCCGCGAAAGAAGGTAAAAAGGAGGGCGCTGGCGCTTATCGTCATCTGTTGACCGGCGTGTCTTATATGTTGCCAATGGTGGTGGCGGGCGGTTTATGTATCGCGCTTTCCTTCGCATTTGGTATCGAAGCCTTTAAAGAGCCGGGTACGCTTGCGGCGGCGCTGATGCAAATCGGCGGGGGCTCTGCCTTTGCGCTGATGGTGCCGGTTCTGGCGGGTTATATCGCTTTCTCCATCGCTGACCGTCCGGGTCTGACGCCGGGTCTTATTGGCGGTATGCTGGCCGTGAGTACCGGCTCCGGCTTTATCGGCGGTATTATTGCCGGTTTTCTCGCGGGCTACGTGGCGAAGGCCATCAGCACTAAGCTTAA
>DALYUA010000300.1:0-4520 GCA_031993245.1 Buttiauxella sp.
AGACACTATTACCGTTTCTGCCGCCGCTCCGCAGGAAAGCGCGTGGGGACCGGCTCCGACCGTTGCGGCTAAACGAACTGCCACCGCAACCAAAACCGATACGCCGATTGAAAAGACGCCTCAGTCTATTTCTGTGGTTACGCGTGAAGAGATGGACAGCAAACAGCCCCTCACCGTAAAAGACGCATTGAGCTATACGCCAAGCGTTTTCTCTACCCGTGGCAGCTCCTCAACTTATGACGTTGTGGCTATTCGCGGCTTTACCACGTCTTCAACTGTAAACACCAACCAGTATCTGGATGGCATGAAATTACAGGGCGATAACTATTCTGAAGCGTCCATGGACCCGTACTTCCTGGAGCGCGTTGAACTGCTCCGTGGCCCGGTTTCCGTGCTGTATGGTAAGAGTCACCCGGGCGGTGTAGTGAGCATGGTCAGCAAACGCCCAACCACAGAACCGCTCAAAGAAATTCAGTTCAAAATGGGCACCAATAACCTGTGGCAGACCGGTTTTGATTTCAGCGATGCGCTGGACGACAACGGCGAGTTCTCTTACCGTCTGACAGGCCTGGGTCGTAGCCAGAATGCCCAGCAGGAAAAGGTTAAATCATCCCGCTACGCAATTGCGCCATCTTTTAGCTGGCGTCCTGATGACAAAACTGACTTCACTTTCCTGAGCAATTTCCAAAGCGATCCGGATGCGGGCTACTACGGCTGGCTACCGCGTGAAGGCACCGTGGTGCCTTACGTTGATGCCAACGGCCAGCAGCACAAGCTGCCAACCGACTTCAACGAAGGCGAAGACAGCAATAAGATGTCGCGCCGCCAGCAGATGGTGGGCTACAGCTTCGCACACGAATTTAACGATACCTGGACCGTGCGCCAGAATCTGCGCTACACGCGTATTCATACTCTGTATGATTCCGTCTACGGCAATGGTTACATCGCACCGGGTCAAATCAGTCGTGCCTACGTGCGCTCTGATGAAGACCTGAACAACTTCACCGTGGATACTCAGGCGCAGACCAAATTCGCTACCGGAGCGGTCGATCACACGCTGCTGACGGGCGTCGATTACATGCGTATGCGTAATGACATCGATGCGGATTACGGTTCAGCCAACCCAATCGATATGCATAACCCGCAATACGGTAATGCCAACGTTGTGACCTTCTTCCCGTATGAAGTGATCAACCGTCAGGAACAGACCGGCCTGTATATGCAGGACCAGGCCGAGTGGGACAAATGGGTGCTGACACTGGGCGGTCGTTACGATTTCGCCAAAACCTCCACGTTTACCCGCTCCAGCAGCTCCACGGCTGAGATTAATGACGAGCAGTTCACCTGGCGCGGCGGTCTGAACTATGTGTTCGATAACGGTATTGCACCATACATCAGCTACAGCGAATCCTTCGAGCCGGTTTCTGGTGCGTCTAAACAGGGCAAACCTTTCGATCCGTCTAAAGGTAAGCAGTACGAAGCTGGCGTGAAATACGTGCCGAAAGATCTGCCGGTAACCGTTACCGCAGCTGTCTATCAGCTGACGAAAGATAAGAACCTGACGGCCGATCCAAACGATATTCAGTTCAGCATACAGGGCGGGGAGATTCGCTCTCGTGGCTTCGAGCTGGAAGCGAAAGCGGCCGTTAACGCCAATATAAACGTGACTGCGGCGTACAGCTACACTGATGCCGAATACACTCACGACACGCTTTATGAAGGCAAACGTCCTGCAGAAGTGCCGCGTAACATGGCCTCCCTGTGGGCGGATTATACCTTCCATGAGACGGCGTTGAGTGGTTTCAGCTTTGGTGCCGGTGCGCGCTACGTAGGTTCTACATCCAGCTTCTACACCACGGGTGACAACAACAACGAAGCCTTTAACGTAGCGAGCTACACCGTTGCTGACGCGATGGTGAAATACGATTTGGCACGCGTTGGTCTGCCGGGCTCCTCCGTGGCGGTTAACGTCAACAACCTGTTCGATCGTGAGTATGTCTCCAGCTGTTACCGCGATTATGCGTGCTACTGGGGCGCAGAACGTCAGGTGGTTGCCACCGCGACCTTCCGTTTCTAATATGTACTTCCGGGTACGGTTCGCCGTGCCCTTCAACAAGTTGGGCTGCCATGCACGACAATCACTCCCATCCAGACACCACCTTTAGCCTCACTGATGTCACCTTCCGTGTGCCTGGCCGCACTTTACTCCATCCGCTGTCATTCACCTTTCCGGTCGGCAAAGTTACTGGCCTGATCGGTCATAATGGTTCGGGGAAATCCACGCTGCTGAAAATGCTGGGCCGGCATCAGAAACCCTCGGATGGTGAGCTTCGCTTAAACGGGCAGCCGCTTGATAGCTGGAGCAGCAAAGCGTTTGCTCGTCAGGTTGCGTATTTACCGCAGCAGCTTCCGGCGGCCGAAGGGATGACGGTACGCGAGCTGGTAGCCATTGGCCGCTACCCGTGGCACGGCGCGCTGGGGAGTTTTGGCGTGGCGGACAGGGAGCGGGTGGAGGATGCAATCACCCAGGTTGGCCTGAAACCCTTTGCCCATCGTCTGGTAGACAGTCTTTCCGGCGGTGAACGACAGCGCGTATGGATTGCCATGCTGGTGGCGCAGGACAGTCGCTGCCTGCTGCTGGACGAACCGACCTCCGCGCTGGATATCGCGCATCAGGTTGACGTGCTGGCGCTAATCCATCGTCTGAGCCAGGAGCGCGGCTTAACGGTGATTGCTGTTCTGCACGATATCAATATGGCCGCCCGCTACTGTGACCACCTGGTGGCGTTGCGCGGAGGCGAAATGATTGCGCAGGGCAGCCCGGCGGAGATGATGCAAAGCGAAACGCTGGAGCGAATTTACGGTATCCCAATGGGTATCCTGCCGCACCCGGCGGGTGCTGCGCCAGTGAGCTTTGTTTACTGATGCCTGAGCTGATTAACCCGTCAATCAGCCGTCGTCAGCTTTTGACGGCGCTGGCGTTATCGCCACTCTTATTCAGGATGGGCGACGCTCGTGCGGCGTCTATTGATCCCCATCGTATCGTCGCCCTCGAATGGCTGCCCGCTGAGCTGATGCTTGCGCTTGGCGTTACGCCGATGGCGGTAGCGGACATGGATAGCTACCGCGCCTGGGTCGGCGAGCCTGAATTACCCGCAAGCGTAATCGACGTTGGTCTGCGTACTGAACCTAATCTGGAGCTGCTTACGCAGCTTAAACCGTCGCTGATTCTCTACTCTGCGGGCTACGGGCCGTCGCCCGAAAAAATGACCCGCATCGCGCCGGGGCTTGGCTTTAACTTTAATGATGGCTCAGGCAAACCGCTGACCGTGGCGCGCCATTCGCTCACGGCACTTGGCGACAAGCTGGGCATGCAGCAGGCGGCAAAAGATCATCTGGCCCATTTCGATCGATTTATCGCGGAAATGAAGCCGCGCTTTGCTCAGCGAGGCGATCGGCCGGTGCTGCTGATGACGCTGCTCGATCCGCGTCACGCATTAATCGTTGGGCAAAATAGCCTGTTCCAGGAAGTGATGGATCTGCTGGGCGTGAAAAATGCCTGGCATGGCGAAACAAATTTCTGGGGCACGGCGGTCGTTGGGCTTGAGCGACTTGCGGCGGTTAAAAACGCGGATGTGATTTGCTTTGATCACAACAACGATGCCGAAATGGAAAAAGTGATGGTGACGCCGTTATGGAAAGCGATGCCGTTTGTCCGCCAGAGCCGTTTCCAGCGCGTGCCGGCCGTGTGGCTGTACGGCGCGACTATCTCTGCCATGAACTTTACTAAAATGCTGGCGCAAGCCGTAGGGAGCGCGGCGTGAGACGTCATCATGTTCTGTTTCCTGCCGCGCTGCTGTCATTATTGTTTATCGTTGCCTGCGCGCTGACGCTTCACAATCTGCATGCGCAACTGCCTTCGGCGCAGTGGGCTAAGGCCTGGTGGCAGCCCAATATCGACGATATCAACCAGATGCTGTTCCATTACAGCCTGCTGCCACGGCTGGCGATTTCACTGCTGGTTGGCGCGGGGCTGGGGCTGGTCGGCGTCTTATTCCAGCAGGTGCTGCGAAACCCTCTGGCTGAACCCACCACGCTGGGCGTGGCGAGCGGCGCTCAGTTGGGCGTCACCGTCGCGACATTATGGGCGCTTCCGGGGGGCTTTGAGACCCAACAATTTGCTGCGCTGATCGGCGCGGGCGTTGTTGGCCTGCTGGTATTTGGCGTGGCGTGGGGCAAGCGATTGTCGCCGGTTACGCTCATCCTGGCAGGCCTGGTGCTCAGTTTGTATTGCGGGGCCGTAAACCAGCTGTTAGCCATCTTCCATCACGATCAGTTGCAGAATATGTTTCTGTGGAGCACGGGCGCGCTGAACCAGCAGGACTGGAGCATCGTTAACGGCCTGTGGCCGCGTCTGGCAGGCGGGCTGCTGCTGACCCTGCTGTTATTGCGTCCGCTGACGCTGATGGGACTCGATGATGGCGTTGCCCGAAATCTTGGACTTGCGCTGTCCCTGGTGC
>DALYUA010000301.1:0-4509 GCA_031993245.1 Buttiauxella sp.
TCAGGGTATCCTTGCGGTTAAAATTCACCGACAGGTAAGGACGATGCAGGCGGCAGGGCAATCCTGGTTGAATATGAAGTAATTCTTCCAGCATCGGCTGCCGGGCAAGAGCGGACAATAATTTTCCGGTGGTAAAAGGCGAACTCAGAGAGCGCAGCATAAATTTACGGCGATAAGCCGCATTGCGCCAGGCATCTCCGGGTTGATGCACTCCTTTGGCTAAAGAAAGAAACAGTTGCCAGCCCTTTTGCGGCATCGTTGTTGTCGGTTGGTTTACGGCAATCTGCGTCATAATAAGTACCCGGTTTAGATGGTGATGCCTATTCCACCATCGGCAACTTCAACCAAAGTTCAATCAGCATAAGCGCTGCGGCTGGTAATTTAGGCCTGTTGATACTTTGTTTAACCGCGCATTTTTTCAGGATACCTATGAGATTTAAGGGAAAAATTAAAAAACGCTATTGGTTGTTCGCGCTGCTGGTGCTGATGCTGGCGATATGGCTCTGGCAGTTTCTGAATGCACCAATGCCCTCTTATCAGACCATGATCGTGCGTAAGGGCTCGCTTGAGCAAAGCGTGCTGGCGACGGGCAAACTTGACGCTTTACGTAAGGTTGATGTCGGCGCCCAGGTTAGCGGGCAGTTAAAAACGCTGTCGGTAAACATCGGCGACAAGGTGAAAAAGGATCAGCTGCTGGGGGTTATCGACCCCGAACAGGCGCAAAACCAGATTAAAGAGGTGGAGGCGACGCTGACGGAGCTTCGTGCCCAGCGGCGCCAGGCGCAGGCGCAGGCCAAACTGGCGCAGGTGACTTTGCATCGTCAACAGGAGCTTGCGAAAACTCAGGCCGTGTCACGCCAGGATCTGGATACCGCGGTTACAGATGTGGACGTTAAGCTTGCGCAAATCGGCACCATTGACGCGCAAATTCAGCGCAATCAGGCTTCACTCGATACCGCGAAAACCAATCTGGACTTCACTCGTATCGTGGCACCGATGGCTGGTGAAGTAACTCAGATAACCACTCTCCAGGGGCAGACGGTGATTGCGGCCCAACAGGCGCCGAATATTCTTACTCTGGCAGACCTTAGCACCATGCTTGTAAAAGCTCAGGTATCCGAGGCCGACGTCATCCATCTCAAACCGGGTCAGAAAGCCTGGTTTACCGTGCTTGGCGATCCGCTGACGCGTTATGAAGGCAAGCTAAAAGATATTCTGCCAACGCCGGATAAAGTCAACGATGCGATTTTTTATAACGCGCGTTTCGAAGTGCCGAATCCGCAGGGGGTGCTGCGTCTGGAAATGACGGCGCAGGTCCATATTCAGTTAGGCGGCGTGAAGGATGTATTAACCATTCCGCTTGCGGCGCTGGGCGAGCCGGTAGGAGACAATCGCTACAAGATTACCGTGCTGCGCAACGGCGAAACGCGCGAACGTGAGATTGCTATCGGCATGCGTAACGATACGCAGGTGCAGGTAGCGATGGGCCTGGAGGAGGGCGAAGAGGTCGTTATCGGTAAATCTTCCGGCGGGAGCGCGCAATGACAGCGCTGCTTGAGCTGAAGGATATTCGCAGGAGCTATCCGTCGGGTGACGAGCAAATTGAGGTGCTTAAAGGCGTCAGTATCTCCATCGAAGCGGGTGAAATGGTGGCGATTGTCGGGGCCTCCGGCTCCGGTAAGTCCACGCTGATGAATATCCTTGGCTGCCTGGATAAACCTTCCGGCGGCAGCTATCGGGTGGCCGGCGTGGATACTGCGGCGCTGAATAGCGACGAGCTGGCGACCTTACGTCGTGAGCACTTTGGCTTTATTTTCCAGCGCTATCATCTGCTTTCGCACCTTAACGCTACGCAAAACGTGGAGGTCCCCGCTGTATATGCGGGAACGGCGCGCGTATACCGACAGCAACGTGCGCGTGCATTATTGATGCGCCTGGGGCTTGCGGAGCGCGTGGACTACCAGCCCTCACAGCTTTCCGGCGGCCAGCAGCAACGCGTCAGTATCGCCCGTGCATTGATGAACGGTGGACAGGTAATCCTTGCCGATGAACCCACCGGCGCGCTTGACAGCCACTCCGGCGAAGAGGTGATGGCAACCCTCAAGCAGCTATGCGAGCAGGGACACACGGTAATTATCGTCACGCACGATCCGTTGGTGGCTGCGCAGGCGCAGCGCATCATTGAAATTCGAGATGGTGAAATCATCAGCAATCCGCCGCCCGTCCCGCAAAATGCTACACCGAAAAGCGAGGCCTCTTCCCGTCCGGCAATCTCCGCGTTTCAGCAGGTGCTGAGCAGCTTTCGCGAGGCTTTTTCGATGGCCTGGCTGGCGCTTGCGGCAAACAAAATGCGCACGTTGTTGACCATGCTGGGCATTATTATCGGTATCGCCTCGGTGGTATCCATTGTGATTGTTGGCGATGCGGCGAAGCAGATGGTGCTGGAAGATATCCGCTCTATCGGTACGAACACGATTGACGTTTATCCCGGCAAAGACTTTGGTGATGACGATCCGCAGTATCAGCAGGCGCTGAAATACGCCGATCTGGCCGCTATCGAGCAGCAGCCGTGGGTGGAATCGGCGACGCCGTCCATTTCAAGCAACCTGCGTCTGCGTTATGGCAACGTGGATGCGGCTGCGAGCGTTAACGGCGTGAACGGGCAGTATTTTAACGTTTACGGCATGACGATGAGTCAGGGCACAACTTTCAACAACGAGCAGCTTAACGGACGTGCGCAGGTAGTGGTGCTGGACAGCAACAGCAAGCGGCAGCTCTTCCCGAACAAACTGAACGTGGTCGGAGAAGTGATTCTGGTCGGAAACATGCCTGCAACCGTCATCGGCGTGGCGGAAGAAAAGCAGTCGATGTTTGGCAGCAGTAAAGTACTGCGCGTCTGGCTGCCCTACAATACTATGGCCAGCCGTGTGATGGGGCAGAGCTGGCTTAATACCATTACGGTACGCGTGAAAGAGGGATACGACAGCCACGAGGCGGAGCAGCAGCTTAACCGCATGCTGATGCTGCGCCACGGTAAAAAAGATTTTTTCACCTACAATATGGATGGTCTGTTGAAAACGGCGGAAAAGACCACACGTACTCTTCAGCTGTTCCTGACGTTAGTGGCGGTGATATCGCTGCTGGTTGGGGGGATCGGCGTGATGAATATTATGCTGGTTTCGGTGACGGAAAGAACCAAAGAGATTGGCATTCGTATGGCGGTTGGCGCCAGAGCAAGCGACGTATTACAGCAATTTTTGATTGAGGCGGTGCTGGTTTGTCTGGTGGGCGGGGCGCTGGGTATTTCGCTCTCGCTGCTGATTGCCTTCACGCTGCAGCTATTTTTGCCCGGCTGGCAGATTGGCTTTTCGCCGATGGCGCTGCTGACCGCATTTGCCTGTTCTACGGCGACCGGCGTGCTCTTTGGCTGGCTGCCCGCACGCAACGCAGCGCGACTTAATCCGATTGACGCGCTGGCGCGCGAGTAGTAAAGATTGGGTAGCTGCTATAAAAATGCCAGCCGTAAGGGCTGGCATTTTGACTTGAGGATGTACACAATAAAAACAGAGGGGGTTAAGCGACCGCCGCTTCTGCTTCGAGGGGGACGATGAGACTGGCATGATTGCCTTTTGGACCCTGATGGACATCAAACCTGACAACTTGCCCGGCTTTGAGCGTTCTGTAACCATCCATCTGAATGGTGGAGTAATGCGCGAAGATGTCTTCGCCGCCGCCTTCAGGGCAGATAAACCCGAACCCTTTGGCGTTATTGAACCATTTAACTGTACCCGTCTCCATGCTTCTTATCCTTCGTAAATCTTAATAGTGAGATGGAATGAACCGGTGGTTAAGGGCGGGCTGTTCAAAACCTCGCCAACTCACGCCAGTACAATGTAGATAATTTAATCACTGCGTCAAGCGTTCAACGGGGGGAGAAGGATGAGAATCAGTCAAAAATTTGAAGCAGTTAACGCTATTGCAATTAATGTGATGCAGCTCCCGTGCAGAAAAAGACATCTCTTTTTGACACAATCAGTTGCAGTAGCGAAAAGCGTATTACACTCAACTTAAGGGCCTCGTTTGATAAACGTCAGACGAATAAACATGATGACAATCCGCAATGGGTAAGACGAACGACTGGTTAGACTTCGATCAATTGGTGGGCGATAAACTGCGCGAAGCGCTAAAACCCCCTGCTATGTATAAAGTTATGTTAATGAACGATGACTACACGCCGATGGAATTTGTTATTGACGTGCTGCAAAAGTTCTTTTCTTATGATGTAGAGCGAGCCACGCAGTTGATGCTTACGGTTCACTATCAGGGTAAGGCCATCTGTGGCATCTTTACTGCAGAAGTGGCGGAAACCAAGGTAGCGTTAGTGAATCAATATGCCAGGGAGAACGAGCATCCTTTGCTGTGTACGCTAGAACAAGCCTGAAGAAGGCAAAAATTTGGGGGAGGTGCCTATGCTCAATCAAGAACTGGAACTCAGTTTAAACATGGCTT
>DALYUA010000302.1:0-4505 GCA_031993245.1 Buttiauxella sp.
TCAGGCCATTAACCTCTCCCAGGGTTTTCCGGATTTCGACGGGCCGCGCTATTTACAGGAGCGCCTAGCTTTTCACGTTGCTAACGGCGCAAATCAGTATGCGCCTATGGCCGGCGTACAGGCGCTGCGCGAAGCCATCGCCGATAAAACCGCCGTGCTGTATGACTATAAGCCCGATGCGAACAGCGATATCACCGTAACAGCCGGGGCGACAGAAGCTCTGTACGCGGCAATTACCGCCCTGGTTCGCCCTGGTGATGAAGTGATTTGCTTTGACCCCAGCTACGACAGCTATGCTCCAGCGGTGACGCTTTCCGGCGGGATACTCAAACGCATCGCCCTGCAGCCGCCCTTTTTTCGCGTTGACTGGGCAGCATTTGCCGCGTTGCTTAGTCCGCGAACACGCCTGGTTATTGTAAACACGCCGCATAATCCATCGGCAACGGTGTGGCGCAAAAGCGATTTTGCAGCGCTGTGGCAGGCGATTGAGCAACATGAAATTTATGTGCTGAGCGATGAAGTTTACGAACACATCTGTTTTGCCGAAGAAGGCCATGCCAGCGTGCTTACCCATCCGCAGCTTCGCGAGCGTGCGATTGCCGTCTCTTCCTTTGGCAAAACGTTCCATATGACAGGCTGGAAAGTAGGTTACTGCGTGGCGCCAGCGGCAATAAGCGCCGAACTACGCAAAGTGCACCAGTATCTGACTTTCGCCGTCAACACTCCGGCGCAGCTGGCGATAGCAGATATGCTGCGTGCGCAGCCTGAACATTATCGTGAATTACCAGAATTCTATCGTGCCCGACGCAACAGGTTTATACAGGCGCTGACGGATAGTCGCTTTGAGATATTGCCGTGCGAAGGCACTTACTTCCTGCTGGCGGATTACAGCGCGATTTCCGATCTGGACGACGTGAGTTTCTGCCGGTGGCTGACGAAAGAGGTGGGCGTTGCAGCGATCCCTCTGTCGGTGTTCTGCGCCGATCCGTTCCCGCACAGGCTCATTCGCCTCTGCTTCGCGAAGCAGGAAACGACGCTTGATGCGGCGGCAGAACGTTTGTGCAAGCTTTGAAACATCCCTCTCCCCTACGGGAGAGGGTTAGTTTTCTAAGCCGCGGGCACCACTTTAATATCCTCCATCCCAATCCCCAGCTTACGTGGTTCATGGCCGAGAATATTGCCCTCATTGGACAGCTGCGGCTCCGGCGGAATGATTTCCAGCGTACTGCTGCGCTGCGGATTAACGAAATGCAGCGTTGTGGTACTGAGTTCTGCGCCAAGCGTTAAAGTCTGCTGCTGGTTGCCTACTTTAACCGGCACCGGTTTACCCGCGTTTGGCCCGAAGGCTTTGGCGGTAATCACCAGATCAAATTTTTCCGGCAGCGGTTCGGCGTATTCAATCTTCACCTCCGGCGCCAGATTGGCGTTTGACCAGCGTCCCCAGGCCTCTGGACGCGAGATACCGCTAAACTGCTTCACGTTCTGGGGCGCGCCCGGCACGCTGAAGATAAAGCTGTCCGCCTGATAGCGAATCGCGTTTTCATCGATTTTCAGGGTCGCCACGTTATGGTTGAATCTGTCTTTATCGAGCGGCTCATCAGCAAACTTCACCGCCTGCTTATCCGTTTGCGCCTCCACCAGACGCACCGAAGGCTTGCCGCCCAACTGCCCCTGCGACACGCACAGCCCGGTAGAAAGCGCCAGCTGCGGCTCCCACAGACGCGCCATCTTGAAGCAACGATCAACCCAGATGAACTTATCTTTTACGGAAAAACCCGCCAGCTGGTAGCGCAGCGGCGCGGAATATTCGCTCTCCGGCAGCGGCTCAATTTTGTCGTCAGAAATACGCAGCAGCAGCGGCATTTTGAAATGCGCTCCAGAGAAACTGAACGTATTTTTCTTTTGATCGATGGAGTATTCGGTGATGGATTTCGGGAAGTTCCACAGATCGATGACGTCCGGCTTCCACTCAAGTACTTTCTCTTTGATATTCATAAATACGGAAGAGAGCGACTCGCCAGAAATACTGCTGCGCCCAAGACCGATGTAATTGTCACCGCCCAGAATATCCAGTACCGTTGCGCCGTTATCCATCGTGCTGCGTTTCACCGGAATTAGCTTTGTTTCAGGCTTATCGCCCCGAATAATAAAGAATAAATTATCGCGCGCCTGCTTATTGAGGTATTTATAAGCTGTGTTATTCATAGCCAAATGGTCGGACGAAACGACAATCACCGTATTTTTAAAGTACGGCGAGGCTTTAATTTTTTCGATTAACGCCGCTACGTGCTCCTGGCTACAGGCTACCGCGCTGAATGACTGATTAACTTTACCGTCAAAGGTGTAGCTGCGACGGTTGCAGGTTTTCGAGATAAAACCGTCCGGGTGATGGGTATCCACCGTCAGCGTAAACAGAGAGAAGCGCTTATCCGCTTTTGAAAGCTCGATGAATTTTTCGTAAACCTCATCCAGCACGGTATCGTCATAAAAGCCCCAGTTATTGCGATAAGTCGGGTCAGCGACGATATTTTTCAGCTCTTGCGCGCCATATATATGCTCAAAGCCGTGGGACTGTAAAAAGACGTCTTTGCCCGCAAAGCGCAGGTCTGCGCCCTGCATAAAGTAGTTTTCATAGCCCGAGGCTTTCAGGATATCGCCAAGACAGACGTTTTTTGGGAAGAAGCTCGACATAGAAGCCGACGAGTTGCCTTCGAAAGGCGCAAATAGCGGAATGCCGCACTGGGAAGAAACCATGCCGGCAATGGTGTAATCGGTACCCGGCAACTGGCCGGTATGGCTGAAATCCATGCCCGAATCTTTCAGCCCGGTTAATTCAGGTGCAAGATCGGGGAATAATTCCGGCTGGAAATAAGTACGCTCAAGGCTTTCGCCATAAATGTAAACCAGATTCAGCTTCGGATTATTAATTACGCCATGCGGCGTTTTATAATAAGCAGCGAAATCGGACTCACCCGTGCGGGTCTGGGATTTTACTAATTCAACAACCTGGCGAAACGCGGAGGAAGCATCCACCGAAGCCAGTGCAAGCATGACAGCCAGCAGGCTGTAGCCAAAATGATGAGGATGTTTACGGCGACGCAAAATCCAGGTCAGGAGGCCAAACACCACCACCAGGCCTGCCAGTACCCCAAGGCCTGGCAGGATATATTTCCCGATGCCTGCGCCTGTCAGACTGCTGGTCAGCGTATAGAGCACCGCGTCGTTAATGCCTTCGCCGGTAAAGTAGTTGCTGGCAACCAGCGTCACATTGAGAACGATATAGAGCGTTAAAATAAGCAGGATGGAGCTAAACCACCAAAAGTTTCGTCCGGCTTTAGCGGCATACACAGCAATGGCTGCCACAAACAACGAGATTGAAAGCAATTCCGACAACTGCATGCCCCTCACTAAAATGGACGCCCGTCTGGCGCGCTTCTTGCCTCAGAGAAATTCTGAGCGCTCAATCTAGCGTCGAAGAGATAGCGTTGCAATTTGTCTGTCACAAAAGTGTGCTGCATTGCGGAATTGTTGAATATTCTTCTTTATAGGAAAAATCTATTGCAGCCATCGTTACTACAACTGCCGCACGGATTGACCCTTCCACCGCATCGGTGCTGTAATTCCCGCGCTGTTATAATTTTTTAAAGTGGAATTGTAACGCGCAACATTAAGAGGCCACCCCGCAACGGGTGGCCTTTTTTTTATCGGCATCGCTTTGTAAGGTATGACTTATTGATTCAATAAAACCTACCCATTAGAGATAAGCGCTTAACTCAGGTAACTTTCTCCCATCGCAAAACGGAGGAAGTACAGATGTCCTTAATCAACACAAAAATCAAACCATTCAAAAACAGCGCTTTTAAAAACGGTGAATTCATCGAAGTTTCCGAGCAGGACGTAGAAGGTCGCTGGAGCGTATTCTTCTTCTATCCGGCCGACTTTACCTTTGTATGCCCAACCGAACTGGGCGACGTGGCTGACCATTACGAAGAATTCCAGAAGCTGGGCGTAGATATCTACTCTGTATCTACCGACACCCACTTCACCCATAAAGCATGGCACAGCAGCTCTGAAACCATCGCGAAAATCAAATACGCGATGATCGGCGACCCGACCGGCGCGCTGACCCGCAACTTCGAAAACATGCGTGAAAACGAAGGCCTGGCGGACCGCGGTACCTTTATCGTTGACCCACAGGGCATCATTCAGGCTATCGAAGTGACTGCGGAAGGTATTGGCCGTGACGCCTCTGACCTGCTGCGTAAAGTGAAAGCTGCTCAGTATGTAGCTTCTCACCCAGGTGAAGTTTGCCCGGCTAAATGGAAAGAAGGCGAAGCTACTCTGGCTCCGTCTCTGGACCTGGTCGGTAAAATCTAAGATTTACCGCGTTTGATATCCCCTTTATCGGCAGCGTTTGCTGCCGATTTTTCTCGCCACCAGGGAGATTTACCATGCTCGACACCAACATGAAAACCCAGCTCAAGGCCTACCTTGAAAGATTAACT
>DALYUA010000303.1:0-4495 GCA_031993245.1 Buttiauxella sp.
AGGGGGAAGATAGGCAAAAGTGTTCCCAGGGCATGGTAATAAACCGTTTGAAGCTTTAAGGAAATTCCACAATTTTAATCAGCAGGTTACTCTCAACTTTATCGGTGCATTTTACTGGTGACAACATTTTACTCCAGTGCGCATTTCTGGCCCGAAGAGGCTACCGTCCCTGCGCATCCCAGGGATTTTACTGTGTTTGAGACATTATTAAACCGTCACTGAAGGCGGTAAAAACGAGCACATACAGAGTCTCAGAAACAGTACTCAACCAATGTGCCACCATGCACGGGAACAGATTTTTTTAACGTTCCAGAATTTAACTGGTGTATCCCTATACAGACTCACGACCGTATCCTGGTTCACAGCAGGGTCGGGAACAAAATTCGCGGGAACCTCAACGGCGAGGCTGCCAGAGGCAATGTAATAATACTTACCCGCTTCCGGAATAATGGAAGAGTGCGAGTTCAGGAGGAAACTGCCTTTGTTTTTGATCTGTGAAACGGAATACTGAACGCCAGGCTTAACCTTAGTAACAACCACGTTCCCCTTAGATCCAAAGACGTTCGAATCCAGTTCGTACCGGTCTACCATATCGTAACACGCGTCTTTTTCGTTGAATTTGTAGCTTCCCAGATAGATGGTGCCAACATTGCCTGACTGATTAAGAACATACAGCGTCGCCGCATCACTACCTTGATAGTTGGTGTAATCAAGAGGCAATAGCCGAGAACACGAACTCAGCACCAAAGGGAGCATAGCTACCAGAATAATTTTGTTGAACTTCATTTTTTCTTTCCTTGTCTGCTCACATTTAATAACTATCCCGATGGGACAGTCGAATTAACGCATTATTCTCAACGGCAATTTATATAAATTCTCTTAAAGAAAAATCATTACCCAATGTAACAACCTCCGAGCTTTTTCATCCAAACGATCCGATGCCCGTCATTGCGTAAAATATTATTAACTCACTGAGTAAAGCGATCCCCGATGGTAGACTTGATAATCTGTACCATCGCCGGGCTGAGACCGCCTGCCATTGCTCTTCCGTTGCATTCTCCGGCAGTTTTGCATCAGACTCACTTTTTCGCCTTCGCAAGCTCATTTATCTCGCCCTGCATCCGGGCAATAAGGCCGGGAGTTTTTATTTTAAAAGATAATCTGCATACTTTCTTACATTAGTCATAATTTCATTTATTTCATCTTTTGATATAATCAAATCTTCTAAAAATGGACTATTAATATATTCCCATACATTTTTTTCTTCATTTTCATCTTTAACAAGGCGTTCTGTTACTCCGCCAATAATCCTCAATGATGTGTCGTTTGCAACAGCAAAAAAACATCCTCCAGAATCACTGACATTTGGTGATGTAATGCAATAAACAAATAATTGCTCAGGGTATTCCTCTTCTTCTGAAGGCTCTGGGTAAGCCAAGTTAAATAAACGCTTAAAAGCCTCTTCTGTAGATAAAGAAAAAATTTCATCATTTTGAGGGTGTGATATCAAAGCACAATCTTTATCAATAATCTCATAAAGATCAGAAGATAATGTTGATGTTCTCATATCACTTGGGTATAAACTTCCATTTATTACTAAATAGAATAGTCCGTTCTTATAGGACTCTCCCCATTGAGGGATATATTCTGTCCAAATAGCAAAACGATATGGGTTACCGAAAATCATATTTACCTCCATTTCCCTGACAAGCCAAACTCTTTTTTAACACTATTTGGGATATCACTTTTCTTCAACGGAACAGTTTTATCTCCAGTGCTACCAGACCAGTGCCAAGTACCGTCATTTGTATTTGTAAATTGATGAACATTTCCATCGGTATCAATTGAATACCGTTTTTTCCCACTAACGACTGATGATCCAAATAGATCGATAGAGTTTTTAGGTTCTGTCCCGGCATTGAAACCATAACCTTGCTGTCCCGGTGTATGTTTCGGGTTGGATTGATAATTTAGACCATTTTTTGCAGCAGTTGCCGTAGGTGTGGGTAATGAGCTACCCTTCCCAACCTTACTAATTCCCCCGAAAGCCGACGCTGCTGCACTTGCAACAATACCCGCCTGCACCTCGTCCAGACCATACTCTTTCTGGAGCGCTTCAGAGACTTTCGCTGTGGCAACGACACCTTCTACTTGCATCTGTTGCGCAAAGGTCGCCGTCAGATCGTAGACCATCTTGATTGGGATATCTTCACCCAGAGCACGATCTATTGACTGCTTCACAGCAAGACTGTCGGTCAGGACATCACCATATTTCTGCTGGCAGGAAGCCGGGTCTACAGAACAGTCGCTGATTAACTGTTTC
Organism: Buttiauxella sp.; assembly: GCA_031993245.1. Classification (GTDB taxonomy): domain Bacteria; phylum Pseudomonadota; class Gammaproteobacteria; order Enterobacterales; family Enterobacteriaceae; genus Dryocola. The sequence goes on from DALYUA010000303.1 coordinate 2,324, forward strand.
TGCTGGGCGGTACTCAGCTCTTCGTACTTCTTAATTACGCCGCCACAGTCGCCACCAGATGCCTGACAGGACTTCATTTCAGCCGACCAGCTATCTATCTGCTTACTGCTCAGATAATTATTCTCAACAGCATTCTTCCCGGCCTGAGCCCCACCTGCCGCACCGGATGTGCTGTCGCCCGCGATCCCGCCCGCCATACCTGCCGAGATGGTGGCCAGGGTGCTCACGGTCTGCTTCTCTTCTTCTGTCAACTGACCGGCCGTTTTACCCGGATACAGGGTTGCCATAATCGCTCTGGCGGCAAGCTCTGCGGATGCTGCCCCTGCGGCTCCTGCCGCGGCACTGTTACCCTGAACCATAGCTACCGCACCACCCAGTATGGCGTGGGCAATGGCATTAACCGCCGGGTCTTTCTCTGTCGCTTTCAGCAGATGGGCCAGCTCCAGGGCCGACGCCCCCGCCAGCGCACCGGCTATATTACCGCCTGCCAGGCCCTGAAGCGCTGCTGTTGCCGCCTGGATACCGCGCTGCATATCGCTGCCGGTACCGTATTTCTTCATTTCATCTTTGTAGGCCTGCGTGTTACGCAGTTCTGCAAGATAATCCTGCCGCTCTTTTTCCGTCGCGTTCTCAGGAAGTGTGGCTTTCGATTCGCTTTTGGCTTTATCCAGCGCATTTATCTCGCCCTGCGTCCGGGCTATATCCGCCGCCTGTCCGCCAATCTCGCTGATGGCCTGCACGGTCTGCAGCCGCTTCTGCTCCTTCTCCGTGTCGAATATCGGGCTGAGACTGTCGTTGGCATGCTCCGTGTCACGACTCAGGCTCGTCACATCCTGCTGCTGGTTTTCCTTGTCACGGATGGTGATAGTTCCGTCTGCCACCGCCGACTGCGTAAGTCAGAGGTAAAGATATCAAAGCACAGCGCCACTATAGAGTCGAATACTTCAGTGTCCAGAACCTGAAGCACCTATTACAGCCGCATACTCAGCCTGTAACCTTAAGGGCGACTGGCTGGTAGAGGCCAGACTCGGAATCGACACGCTGGTTACCATCACTGTTGAGTACGGGTAACTGGTGATACGGCCTGCTGAGTGACGAGTAAAAGATCCCGCCCTTGGCCGGGATCTTTTACAGTGACAAGAGATAAATTGCTATTTCGATGGTTCGATATCATCAGGGTAAACGGTTAAAACATCTAACGTATCTCCTTCGCTATCAATGAACTCTACTTCGTAACCTAATGTAGGTTCTTGGTATACCAAAAGAACCGCACCTATACACCCCTGTGTAACTGTGTCAGACAGCTTTTTTTTTGCTCTTACTACATCGTATTCTTTAATCATAAAGTAAATACCAGTATTTATTTCTTAGCCGGGATAGCAGTTACAAGTCTAACTACGCCGTCATTATTTTTAATCCAACCGAATTTAACATTAATAGTTCTACCATTTGAACCAGTTATTGGTATTACCTGATCGTATTTAGTACCAAACTGCGTTTCTTTTGTTTTAACGGCTTTAGCAGGATCAAAAACGATTTGTTTTGAAAGTTTGTTCGAGTTTGTTTTATTAAAACCAAGAGCACTGTCGAACCATTCAGCTTTGCTTCCTCCGACAGGGTGTTGCTTATCCAACAAATAGTTAGCTAATTTTTGTTCAACACTGGATTGTGTTTCTGCTGTATTTTTAATCGAATTTATGACAATTCCATTTCCAGAGTTTTTCACCGCATTAGCCGCTACAGCCTCTGCTTTTGCCGCCGTCGCCTCAACTGCAGTCTTACCAACCCCAATCGCTCCAGCCGCACCAACACCGCCCGGTGTCACCGCTTCAGCTACCTGCAATCCGGCATTGTTCAGACAGATTGTTGGCGCAGCCTTACACCCTTCCAGTGCTGCTTTTGCTGCCGCAACGATTTCCGGCGTGGCTCCTACGATCATTGCACCACCGGCAACGCCCGTAATACCTGCCGATACAACCAGGTTTCCTTCAGCAACACCTTTCGCGATATTTGCTTTACAGACCGTATCACAATCCGGTGTTTTACCCAGCCAGAATCCTATATCTCCGGCTCCGGGGCTCACTGAGTTATTCTCAACCGCATTCTTCCCGGCCTGAGCACCGGTTCCGGCGGCTTCCGTGCTGTTACCTGCCAGACCTCCGGCTATCCCCG
>DALYUA010000304.1:0-4490 GCA_031993245.1 Buttiauxella sp.
TGTCAGAACACGTAACCTCTTTCTTAATTTTCTTACATAAAACTAAGATTTTTCCTAATTCGCGCAAACTCTACTCGTAGCCCATAGCACATACAATGCAGCGAGGCGCGATTTTAGAATTTATGTGATCCAGATCACATAAATTTACCATATATCTTAGCGAAAACCATCAGCCATGCTTTTCATTTGTCTATTTTTTAACCAAATCAGGGTATTTCAGCCTCTGAAGCGGGGAATAGATTTACTTTTGACCAACAACTTTGTGACTTTTCAAGCATTTCCTTTTCTTTTGTCGCGCTCAACCTGTTAAGCAGATCACAATTTAGCGAAAAATAAGCCTGTAATCTTATTATTATCAGGAAGTTATATTAACTGCCTTTTGAATTTTAACCTTTAATAACCATTACAAGCGGGCTAATTTCGCCTGGTTACTATCTGGTTTCGACATTAAAAATAATTCGAAAGTTTGATTGTTTTTTCGCCATTTTCTGTCGGTGAGAGTTGTTGCAAATTCATCACTTAAGAATAACTTAACTATTTGCGTGAGCAGGCGCACATTTCCTGGGGTTACTGTCGTTGCGTCAATGTTAAAAACGGAGTATGAGGTTTGTTAGCAGTGCGCCCATTGCGCTACAGGAGGAAGGCATGAGTTACAAGCACGTATTGGTTGCTGTTGCCGTCACGCCGGAAAGCCATCAATTAATCCAGAAGGCCGTTTCCATTGTTAAACCCGTTGACGGACGTATCACCCTGATAACTCTGGCTTCCGATCCGGAAATCTACAATCAGCTCGCCGCGCCAATGATGGAAAATTTACGTGAACTGATGCTCGAAGAGACGCGGCTTTTTCTTGAAGAGTTAATAAATAAGGCGGGATATCCCATTGAGGACACCGTGATCGCAACGGGTGAGCTCAGCGAGCATATTCTTGCGGTGTGCGAGAAGCAAAATGTGGATTTAGTCGTCTGCGGTAATCACAATCAGAGCTTTTTCAGCAAAGCGATATGTTCTGCAAAAGCGGTGGTTGCGTCGAGTAAAATAGATGTGCTGCTGGTACCGCTTATTTGAGGAGCGAGGGGGAGACCTTCACTGATCTCCCCTGCTACAGAGATATAAGGCGGCAGTGATAACACTACGCGCCCTTTATAATATCACGCTAATTTTGGGAAAGTCGCCACTTTCTGCTGCAGATGAGACGCATCGCTACGCGGCGTTACCTGCTTTAGATCGTCGACAAATCTCTCCTGCCAGCGGTGAATATCGTTATGGCAAATGACTTCCATCATTTCGCTGTGACGGGAAATTCGCTCGGCTAAAGGCATGGTTAATGCCCTGTTGAGCGCGCTCGCCACGTCATCCCGATCGTAAGGGTTAACGATCAGCGCCGAGGTCAATTCATTAGCCGCACCGGCGAATTTCGATAATATCAGCACCCCTGGGTTGGCCGGATCCTGGGCCGCCACGTATTCTTTCGCTACCAGATTCATACCGTCACGCAGCGGCGTAACCAGCCCGACTTCGGCGTAACGGAACACCTTCATCAGCAGTTTGCGGTCAAAATGCTGGTTGAGATAATAGAGCGGCGTCCAGCCCAGTTGCCCATATTTCCCGTTGATGCGCCCGGCTTCTGTCTCAAGCTGATGGCGAATATCCTGATAGGCCTGCACGTCCCCTCTGGAGGTAGGCGCAATCTGGGTGTAGCGAATTTTACCGTGGTGCTGCGGGTAATTTTCCAGCAGCGCCTCAAAGGCGAGGAACCGTTCCGGCAGCCCTTTAGAATAATCGAGGCGCTCGACGGAAAAGATATTCTTAATGCTGCCCAGCTCAGATTTGAGCTGCGCCAGCTTCGGCGGCAGCGGCCCTTTGGCATTCTGCGCAATCTCCTCCGGCTCAATACCAATGGGATAGACTTCGGTACGGAACGTTTTGCCAAATGCCTGGTGCTGATGCTTACCTTTACTCTCAAGGCGCGTCAGGCTCGCAATGCAATCGAGGAACGCCAGCCGATCGTTTTCCGTCTGGAAGCCCAGCAGATCGTAATCGCACAGCGCCTCAATTAAATCCTCATGCGGCGGCAGCGCGTTAAACACTTCCGGCGTTGGGAAAGGAATATGTAAGAAAAAGCCGATACGGTTATGCAGCCCCTGCTTGCGGCATTCGGAAGCAAAAGGCAGAAGATGATAATCATGTATCCACAGAATGTCGTCTTTTTCTACCAGCGGCTTGAGCTTGTTTGCCAGTAGCGTATTGACCCGCTCATATCCTTCCCAGGCTTCGCGCTGGAAATCAACTAAGTCAAGGCGATAGTGGAAAGCAGGCCACAGGACCGCATTAGAAAACTGCAGGTAATATTGCTCGTAATCTTCTTCACACAGGTTAAATGAAGCCCATGTTATGTTGCCATGGGTGACCTTTTTTAGCGGCGCATCGGGATCGCCGATCTCCCCGCTCCAGCCAAACCATAGCCCGCCCGCTGCCTTAAGCGCGCCTAAAATACCAACCGCAAGGCCGCCTGCGCCCGCTTTCTTGTCATCTGGTGGTGCGATGCGATTAGAGACTACTACTAAGCGACTCATAATCTTCTCCCCGTAAAGTTTCTGTCTTTTGTTGTTTTTCTATGTGATGCGTAAGTTTGCCCAGCCAGTGATAAACCATCCTGACATTGGCGAGGCGATATGTTGCAAGGGTGTCACCCGCGCCGACTTTGATAGTCAGGCCTCCCAGGGCGTTGACCTGCTTAAACCCGGCTTCATCGGTAAGGTCATCCCCAATAAAGATCGGCGTGCGGCCTGCGAACGGTGCTTCCTGCATAAAGGCGCGAATAGCGGCGCCCTTATTAATACCCAGCGGTTTAAGCTCCACGACGCATTTCCCCGGCTGTAACGCCAGTTCCGGATAACGTTTGGTCAGCTTTTGCGCCAGCCACATGATGGCCTCTTCCGCTTCCGGCGCCTGCCGGTAGTGAAGCGCGAACGCCATGCCTTTGGCTTCAAGCTCGGTGCCCGGCATCAGCGCCAGGGCATCAGAGAGTTCCCGGTGCAGGGTTTTAACCAGAGGTGCAGGCAGAGTCACAACGTGGGTTTTATCATTGATATCGCGGCGCTCCGCCCCATGAACCCCCGCCAGAGGGAAATGGAACGGCGTGGCGAGCTTATCAAGCTCGGCCATGGAGCGCCCTGAGATCAACGCCAGTGCCCCATTACTCATAATGGACATTTTCTGCAGCAACGTACGCACCGCGGCTGGAATATAGACCTGATCCGGGTGCGGTTTGATTTCAGCCAGAGTGCCATCGAGGTCAAAGAAAAAAGCAAGATTGCCGGAAAGTAAAGGCGGTACAGATACGACTTCAGCCACCTGTGGCTCCTCCTTAATGGGTAAAAATTGTCACCGAACCGGTAACTTAAAATTAACATTAGCCATGTAAGTATAGTCAGGGTGACCAGTGTCGCAATTTTATAAGCGAAATCGCCAGCCCTTATGGGGACTGGCGTTTCGATTGGGAATAGTCTGAAGCGAACGGTAAGAAGAGGTTAAACCGTACGTTTGGCCTTCTGTTTGTAACGGTCGAAAATCACCGCTGCGAGCAGGATCAAACCGCGCACCACATACTGCGAGAACGGGGAAATATTCAGCAGGTTCATGGCGTTTTCCACCGTTCCCAGAATCAGAATACCCGCCACCACGTATGAGATTTTACCGATCCCGCCTTTGAGCGAAACGCCGCCCAGCACGCAGGCGGAAATAACAATCAGCTCATAGCCAATCGAGGTCATCGGCTGACCGCTGGTCATGCGTGAAGCAAGGATGATACCCGCCGCTGCAGAAACCAGTCCCGACAGCACGAAGATAATAATTTTGGTCCGCACTACCGGCACGCCCGCAAGCCGCGCGGCCTCTTCATTGCCGCCGATAGCCAGCGTATTGCGTCCAAAAGTTGTTTTATTGAGCAGGAAGCCAAATATAATCAGGCAGCCCACCGTCAGCCAGATTGGCGCCGGCAGACCGAACCAGTTGGCGTAGCCAAGCGCAAAGAAGCGTTCATCTTCAATGCCCACCGCTTTACCATCAGAGATGATGTAAGCCAGGCCGCGCACGATTTGCATAGTGGCGAGGGTAGTGATCAACGCGTTAATTTTCAGCCGGGCGATAACAAAGCCGTTCACCAGGCCGCTTAACATGCCGAGCAGCAAACCTGCCGCTACGCCAATCCATAAACTTTCGGTCATGTTAATGACCACGGCGGTCGTCACGCCAGCGCAGGCGATAACTGACGCCACGGATAAATCGAAATCACCGGAAGCAAGGCAGAACAGCATGCCGCAGGCCACCATGCCGGACATGGAAATCGCAAGCCCCAGCCCCTTCATATTAATGAAGGAGGAAAAATTCGGCACAAAAATGGCGCAGCCGATAAACAGCACGGCGAACACCACCAGCATGCCGTAGTTATCCCAGATGCGCCCGAGGCTTAACGACGATTTGCCAGC
>DALYUA010000305.1:0-4464 GCA_031993245.1 Buttiauxella sp.
AACTGATTGTTTTAAATATTTTCTTTTGTCCGCATCCCGGAGGGCTAATCAATAATCCATGTCCCGCTATTGGCGTTCTGACACGCTTTGCTATCGTTATCGACGGCAACGCAGGTGGCGGCGGCTTTTTTCGTAGACTTACGCGGGCGAGGCCGGTCTTTTTTCAGCGTCTGGGTGTAAAGCTCGCTTTTAACCAAAGCACGCATCGGCACATAACCAAGCATTTCCTGTTTATCCTGTTCGGCAACCGCAAGCCAGGCGTGTTCAACCTGGCCGAGCACCGTATAGGTCTGGCCGTTTTCAAGCTGGCTGATGACCTTACCGCCGAAATCCGGTTTGCTCATAATAGAGCCGGGATAGAGCGCCCGGTAGCTGGCATTGATCGGCGTAAATTCACTCGGCGCGGCTACCGCATAACGGTGGGTAAGCGTCACACCGTTAATCTCGCTGGTTACCAGAGTATCGTCCGTCATGGTTGGGGGTGGTGCTTTGCATCCCACTACGCTTGTGACCACAAGAAGGGCTAACAGATTTCGCAATTTCATCGTAACTTTCCCTGAAAAAATGGTTTAAACCCGACAGCCGTGGAGCTCGAATACCGTAGAGGAAAAAATAGTCCATGGCGCAGGAAACGCCCATGAGCATTTTACCTTATGAGCAGGAAACGACCTGGCCCGGAATAGAAATGATTCACATGGGTTAAGCATAGTAGCCGTGATTTTACATAGCCTGAATAACAATTCAATGGCGAGATAAGCGCAGGCCGAGATTAAACGAAACGGGCCCGAAAGAAGAAGCGGGACAGACGGCGTAACCTTCAGCTCTTACGCCCGGAATGTCTGGCCTGTACAAAAACATTTAAAAAGTAATTTTTACTTAATCCATTGAATTTTAAGGATAAGGTGTGTATTCATCCGGACGGATTTGCCTCTGTTGGCGGCAAAAGAAAGCCTGCTGAAAGGATTTACCTGAGGTAAATCTTAAATAGAAATTAATCCACCCCGGCGGGCTGACATTGTTCTGAGCGTTACCCGGGCCCCTATTTTAGCGCGCTTCTGATAGCCGCCTCGATAATGAATCTTTCTATAAGCATCATAAAAGAGAATAAAGATCGTCAGTCGGGCAGATAAAATATCAGCCTGTAAGTTTTTAAAATCTTTGCAAATAAACATGTATTTAATATGCGTGATTGTGCAGCTTTGACTGTTTAACGGGAAGAAGCCTGAAGAAAACGTGCCCGGTCGATAAGCTGCCTTTGACTTACCAGTATTAATATCTTTGCAATTGCGTTATGGCAGCATATTAATCTTAATTAATAGTAACTCATTGATATTAAAAGTTAAATATAAACGTTCCAGGATGAAATAAGTTATTGAGTAGCGGCCTAAAAAATCCTATATTGGCCGCGTTTTTCTCAGGCTACTTACTTTTTACTTTCAATTATTCAACTGCGGTGTAACCCATAACCCCAGTTGTAGGAGTGATATGATGACGGATAAAGTCCGTATTGATACTTTAGGTGCAGATTCATTAAAGGGAAACAATGAGACTTATTTAGCCAGACAGGCTGAATTTGAGTCGAATGTCAGGAGCTATCCGCGCAAATTACCGCTGGCAATCGCCAAAGCCGAAGGCGTGTGGATAACCGATGTTGAGAATAATCAGTATCTTGATTGCCTGGCGGGAGCCGGAACCCTGGCTCTTGGGCATAATCATCCTGACATGCTGCAAAGCATCCAAAACGTCATTACCAGCGGCTTGCCGTTACATACACTGGATCTGACAACGCCGTTGAAAGATCTTTTTTCCGAATATCTCCTCTCTTTATTACCCGCTCAGGGCAAAGAGTATTGCCTGCAGTTCACCGGCCCATCCGGTGCCGATGCGGTTGAAGCCGCGTTAAAGCTGGCTAAGAAGTTTACCGGTCGTTCAGGCGTGATCAGCTTCTCCGGCGGCTACCACGGTATGACCCACGGCGCGCTGTCGGTTACCGGCAACTTATCGCCGAAAGAAGCGGTCGACGGCCTGATGCCAGAAGTACAGTTTATGCCTTATCCGCACCTGTACCGCTGCCCGCTGGGCATCGGCGGCGAGGCTGGCGTGAAGGCGCTGACTTATTACTTCGAAAACTTAATCAATGACGTTGAAAGCGGCGTGCGCAAACCTGCGGCGGTCATCCTTGAAGCGGTGCAGGGTGAAGGCGGCGTCAACCCGGCTCCAGTCGAGTGGTTACAGCGCATTCGCAAAGTCACCCAGGAACACGGTATTCTGCTGATTATCGATGAAGTTCAGGCAGGCTTCGCGCGCACCGGTAAATTCTTCGCCTTTGAGCACGCGGGCATTGAGCCGGACATCATCGTGATGTCAAAAGCCGTGGGTGGTGGTTTACCGCTGGCCGTGCTGGGCATCAAGAAACAGTTCGACGCCTGGGAGCCTGGCCACCATACCGGCACCTTCCGTGGTAACCAACTGGCGATGGCGACCGGTCTGACGACCCTGAAGCATCTGAAAGAACACAACATCGCCGACAAAGTGGCAGCGCAGGGCGAATGGCTAAAAGGCAAACTGGCCGAGCTGCAAAAACGCTACCCGGTGATTGGCCACGTTCGCGGCCTGGGCTTAATGATTGGCATTGAAATAGTGAAGCCAAACGAAGCGCAGGATCATATGGGTTGCTACCCGGCAGATGCCGAGCTATCCGCCCTGCTGCAGAAAAAATGTTTCCAGGCCGGGCTGATTCTGGAGCGCGGCGGCCGCAACGGTTGCGTGCTGCGTCTACTGCCTTCCTTGCTTATCACCAACGATGAGCTGGGTATTTTCCTGGATAAATTTGAGCAGGCCCTGTTGGCGGCCGGCATCAAACCTGTCTGAGTGGAGCGAATAACCGCGATGTCCGAGTTAAACCCGATTCTTTCGGCCTCAGCGCAAAGCACTGAGGCATACCAGCAGGCGATTGCCCAGAGCAGCCAGGCCGTGGTGCAGTGGTTACAGCAACCTGAAATGTATCAGGGGAAAACCGTTGCCGAACTGCGTGAGCGCATTACGCTCGATTTTAATCCTCAGGGCCTGGGCAACCAGGCCGCAATTGAACGCGCGATTGAATACTTTCTAAAGGACAGCCTGTCGGTGCATCACCCGCAGTGCGTCGCGCATTTGCATTGCCCAAGCCTGGTGGTAAGTCAGGCCGCTGAGGTATTGATTAACGCCACTAACCAGAGCATGGACTCCTGGGATCAAAGCCCGTCGGCGACCATTATCGAGATAAAGCTTATCGAATGGCTGCGTGCTCAGGTGGGCTATCAGCCGGGCGATGCGGGCGTGTTTACCAGCGGCGGTACCCAGAGCAATCTGATGGGGCTGATGCTGGCGCGGGACGCCTTCTTTGCCCGTCAGGGCCACTCGATCCAGCAGGATGGATTAGTGGGTAACCTGAAGAAGATTAAAGTGCTTTGTTCTGAAAATGCCCATTTCTCGGTGCAGAAGAACATGGCTTTACTCGGCCTGGGCTACCAGTCCGTTACGCTGGTGAAAACCGATCGCTTCGCGCGTATGGATCTGAACGACCTAGCCGAAAAAGTGGCGCAGGCTCAGGCCAACGGTGAGCAGATCCTCGCGATTGTGGCAACGGCGGGTACAACGGACGCTGGCGCCATCGATCCTCTGCGTGCGATTGCAACGCTTGCCGCCGGTCATAATATTTGGGTGCACGTTGATGCGGCGTGGGGCGGGGCGTTACTGCTCTCCGAGAAATACCGCGACTATCTGGACGGTCTTGAGCTGGTGGACTCCATTACCCTGGATTTCCATAAGCAGTTCTTCCAGACCATCAGCTGCGGCGCGTTCCTGTTAAAAGAAGCCCGTCATTATGAGCTGATGCGCTATCAGGCGGCTTACCTGAACTCCGAGTTTGATGAAGCTCAGGGCGTGCCGAACCTGGTCTCTAAATCTTTGCAGACCACCCGCCGTTTTGATGCGTTAAAACTGTGGATGGGGCTTGAAGCTTTAGGCCAGAAGCAATATGCCGCAATTATCGATAGTGGTGTGAGCCTGGCGCAGGAAGTGGCGCAATACGTTACTGAGCAAAGCTCCCTGGAGCTGGTGATGCAGCCGCAGCTGGCAAGCGTTCTGTTCCGCTATCGCCCTGTTGACTGGATGGCAGACAAGGATGCTGCGGTAGCGTTGCTGAACCAAAAAATTGGTGATGCTTTGCTGGAATCCGGGCGCGCAAACGTAGGTGTTACCGAGTTTAACGGCGTAACCTGCCTGAAGCTGACGCTGTTAAATCCAACGGTTAGCCTGGAAGATATTAAAGTCCTGCTGGCGCTGGTAGAAAAAACGGCTCAACAGTTGCTGAGCGCTTAATAGCTCAGAGTGACGTTGCAGCAGAACAAAAAGCCGATAACAGAGTTATCGGCTTTTTTGCGTTTTGTATAAAGGACCGGGCGGTCAGAAGTTAAACTCTGG
>DALYUA010000306.1:0-4461 GCA_031993245.1 Buttiauxella sp.
GGCATGAACGACGGCTTTAATCAGCGTGGCGAGTGGAATGGCGAAGAAAACGCCCCAGAATCCCCACAGCCCGCCGAAGATCACCACTGAAAGAATAATCACCAGCGGGTGCAAATTAACGGCCTCGGAAAACAGCACCGGTACCAGCAGATTGCCATCAAGCGCCTGAATAATCAGATACACCGCAAATAGTGTCCAGAACTCCGTGCCCAGGCCAAACTGGAACAACGCAACGCAGATGACCGGAATGGTCACCACGAAAGCGCCGATATAAGGTATCAGCACCGAGAAGCCGACCAGCACCGCCAGCAATAGCGAATAATTCAGCCCAAAGATGATAAAACCGATGTAGGTTGCGATACCCACCACTATCATCTCCAGCACCTTTCCGCGGATGTAATTGGTGATCTGCTGGTTCATCTCAAGCCACACCTGTCCCGCCAGCCCGCGATTACGCGGCAGCACCCGCCGCACGGCATTGAGCATCTGATCTTTATCTTTGACGAGGAAAAAGACCATCAGCGGCACCAGCACCAGATAAATAGCCAGCGTCAAAAGCCCCACTAAGGAAGCCAGGGAATACTTCACGACCTGATCGCCCATACCTGACAGGCGGCCGCGCATATTTTCCGCCATCGCATCGATGATGCCTGCGTCCACCAGTGCCGGATAACGTTTTGGCAATGCAGCGGCGAAGTCAGACAGCTTATTGAGCATGCCCGGCATATCGCGAATCAGATAGATGCCCTGCTGCCACGCAACCGGCGCAACCACCAGCACCATAACCATTAATATGCCGACAAACAGCACCAGCACAATGGTTGCCGCCCAGGTACGGGAACAGCCTATACGTTCAAGGCGCGCCGTTGGCCATTCCAGCAGATAGGCCAGCACGATGGCAACCAGCAGCGGAGCCAGAAGCCCGTGGAAGAAAAAGAGAATAAAAAAACCGGCTACCAGAATGACCAGTAAGGCGATGGCCTCCGGGTCGCTAAACCGTCGACGGTACCACTGCAACAACATCTCGAGCATATATCCCTTCCCTGACAGTTTTAGGCGAACCGGGATTGTATCTAAATGTCACAGTAAAGACTTCGCTTTTTACGCCCGGAAAGCTCCTGGTTGAGGTACGCTGACACTTTCGGTGTTAAGATTTTCTTCGTTTGTTACGCATACGGCATAACGCCGTAAATGTACGAACAAATCAGCCCGTAGCGTGTCGAATTCAGACCCCGATTAAACAGGATAGCGGTTATGTTCAGGCAGTTGAAAAAAACGCTGGTTGCAACACTGATGTCAACCTTACTCGCAGCTCAAATGACGCCAGCCTTCGCGGATGTGGCTGATCAACTGCCTGATATGGGGACATCGGCCGGGAGTACGCTGTCAATTGGCCAGGAGATGCAGATGGGCGACTTTTATGTTCGCCAGCTTCGCGGCAGCGCTCCCCTGATTAACGATCCCTTATTGGTGCAATACATTAATAGTCTGGGCACGCGCCTGGTCAGCCATGCGCATTCGGTCAAGACGCCGTTCCATTTCTTTCTCATCAATAATGATGAGATAAACGCCTTTGCCTTCTTCGGCGGCAACGTTGTGCTGCACTCCGCTCTGTTCCGCTACGCCGATAACGAAAGCCAGCTCGCCTCAGTTATGGCGCACGAAATCTCGCACGTGACCCAGCGCCACCTCGCCCGGGCTATGGAAGACCAGAAAAGGAACGCGCCCCTGACGTGGGTGGGTGCGCTGGGTTCTATCTACTGGCGATGGCAAGTCCGGAGGCGGGGATGGCGGCCCTGACGGGCACGCTGGCGGGCACTCAGCAAGGTATGATCAGCTTTACGCAGCAGAATGAACAGGAAGCCGATCGCATCGGCATTCAGGTACTGCAGCGCGCCGGTTTCGATCCGCAGGCGATGCCGACCTTCCTGGAAAAACTGCTCGATCAAGCCCGTTATTCCACGCGCCCACCTGAAATTCTTCTGACGCACCCCTTACCGGAAAGCCGTCTGGCAGATGCCCGTAACCGCGCCAACCAGATGCGGCCAATTGTGGTGCAGTCGTCAGAAAATTTTTACATGGCAAAAGCGCGTACGCTTGGCATGTATAATTCCGGCCGTAACCAGCTCACCAGCGATTTGCTTGATGCCTGGTCAAAAGGCAACGTCCGCGAGCAGCACGCGGCGATTTACGGTCGCGCGCTCCAGGCGATGGAGGCCAAAAATTGGATTGAGGCCCGCAAACAGCTTCAGCCGTTGCTCTCCGCCCAGCCGGCAAACCCGTGGTATCTCGACCTCTCTACGGATATCGATTTAGGACAAAACAAAACCGCTGATGCTATTAATCGCCTGAAGAACGCGCCAGGCCTGAATCTCAATCCGGTATTGCAGCTTAACCTTGCTAACGCCTACGTTCAGGCCGGTCAGCATGCGCAGGCTGCCACCATTCTTAACCGCTACACCTTCGCCCATCCGGAGGACGGTAACGGCTGGGACTTACTGGCGCAGGCCGAAGCCGCGCTGGGCAATCGCGATCAGGAACTGGCCGCACGCGCAGAGGTGATGGCACTGGGCGGACGCCTGGATCAGGCTATTTCACTGCTCAGCAGCGCCAGCGCCCAGGTGAAGCTTGGTAGCCTCCAGCAGGCTCGCTACGATGCGCGTATCGATCAGTTCCGCGAATTGCAAAAACGTTTCCTTCAATATCAGAAAATGTAACGGGAGTTAATATGTCCGCCGGAGTCACTATTTATCATAATCCGCGCTGCTCAAAGAGCCGCGAAACCTTAAGCCTGCTCAAGGCAAACGGCGCGGAACCTGAAGTCGTGTTGTATCTGGAAACTCCACCGGATGCGGATACGCTCAAATCTCTGCTGAGTAAGTTAGGGTTTGCGAGCGCACGCGATCTGATGCGTCAGAAAGAAGATCTCTATAAAGAGTTGAATCTTGCAGAAGCTGGATTAAGCGAAGAACGGCTGATTCAGGCAATGATCGAGCATCCGAAGCTGATTGAACGTCCGATCGTACTGGCAAACGGCCAGGCGCGTATTGGTCGCCCGCCGGAGTCTGTACTGGAGATTTTGTAGCGCTGGATTAGTGGCGGATGGCGCTTCGTTTATCCGCCCGTTTAAGCTTTACAAACCCAGAATCTCTTTCACAAAAGGAATCGTCAGCTTGCGTTGCGCGGTAATGGAGGCGCGATCGAGCTGATCCAGCGTCATAAACAGCGTACGCATTTCACGATCTAAACGCTTAAGCAGAAAACGCCCCACGTCTTCCGGCAGCTCAAAGCCACGCTGACGCGCGCGTAATTGCAGAGCCTGAAGTTTGTCGTCATCCGACAGCGGCTGCAGCTTATAGATTTGTCCCCAGTCGAGGCGCGAAGCCAGATCCGGCAACTGCAAATTGAGCTGGCGCGGCGGCCTGTCGCCGGTAATCAGCAGCCGGGTTTTTCCCGACTCCAGAATGCGGTTATAGAGGTTAAAAAGCGCCATTTCCCACGGCTCATCGCCGGCGATACATTCGATGTTATCGATGCATACCAGCGAAAGCTGCTCCATTCCGTCCAGCACTTCCGGTACAAACCAGGTGCGTTTATCCAGCGGCACGTAACCCACCGCCTCGCCTCTTTGCGACAGTTCCGCACATGCGGCGTGCAGCAAATGGCTGCGCCCGCCCCCTTCCCGTGACCAAAAATAGATATACCCGCTGTGATCCTGACGGAGCACGGACTGCAGGGCGGCGAGTAAAGAAGGGTTATCACCCGGCCAGAAACTGGAAAAAGTTTCATCGTCAGGCAAGTAGAGTGGCAGTGAAAGCTGTGCCGGCGTATTCAGAAGTACCTCAACCATAACAGGCAGAAAAACGCTGAGAGTCTATCACAGAATTAGGGTGCTGTAGAACCGGGCGGGAACGCCGCCCGGCCTGCTGCGAAACTACGATCTTACTCGCTGTCTTTCGCGTCAAGCACCACTTCTTCCGGACGCAGGACGTTGATAATTTTGAAAATCAGGCTCAGCCCTACACCGACGATGGTCGCCAGCGCCATGCCTTTCAGCTCGGCTGCGCCAATGTGAACCTTCGCGCCGCTGACGCCGATTATCAGGATAACGGAGGTCAGGATCAGGTTTTGCGCCTTGCTGTAATCGACCTTAGATTCGATCAGCACGCGAATACCGGAAGCCCCGATCACCCCGTACAGCAGCAGGGAAACGCCGCCCATCACCGGCACCGGGATTATCTGAATGGCCGCCGCCAGCTTACCGACGCAGGAGAGCAGAATGGCGAGAATAGCCGCACCGCCGATAACCCAGGTTGAGTAAACGCGGGTTATCGCCATCACGCCGATATTCTCACCGTAGGTGGTGTTCGGCGTGGAGCCAAAGAAGCCGGAGAAAATCGTCGAAATGCCGTTGGCAAACATTGAACGATGCAGACCCGGATCGCGAATCAGGTCTTTCTT
>DALYUA010000307.1:0-4457 GCA_031993245.1 Buttiauxella sp.
CCAAATCCGATAACCTGAAAACTGAAATGGATGAATGGATCCGTAACAGCTAAGTTGTGATGTGGGGAGACTAAGGCAGCCGAATGGCTGCCTTTTTTAATGTCTGCAAAATGACGATAGCGTTGACATAAAAAGGGAGCCCTTAGGCTCCCTCAGACTGGTGACAAACACCCGAAAAGCGTGGTTTTCGGGTGTTTGGGTTATACCAGAAGAAATAATTCTTTGTTTTTAAAAGTAATCCGCAAAGCAACTTTTAACAATGAAGAACTTTGTCAACTCTATCAGGGAGCCCTGAGGCTCCCTTTACACGCTTAGCGCGGTTATCAGAACCGGTAGCTGGCGGTGATGCTGAAATTGCGCGGCTCGCCGTAAACAATCGAACCTTCGACGTTGGTGTCATACGTTTTGTCGAGCAGGTTGTTGATATTGCCCTGCAAAGAGAAGTTCTTCGTTACCTGGTAGCGGGTGAACAGGTCAACCAACGCGTAGCTGCTTTGCTCTGCACGCCATGTGCCATACGGCGTAGAAACGTCCTGATAAACGCGGTTTTGCCAGTTGACGCCGCCGCCTACGGTTAACTCAGGCACCGCAGGCAGCCGGTAGCTGGTGAACAATTTGACGGTGGTACGCGGCAGATAAGAGTTAACCGCCTTGCCGTCGCTGTCTTCGGCAACGTAGCGAGTTGCGCCGAAGGTCATCTGCCAGTTGTCAGTCAGCGCGCCGTTAATTTCAAACTCAACGCCTTTGCTGACGGTGCCGTCAACCCCGGCGTAGGCAGTGTCAGTAGAGCCAGAAATCGGTCTGCCGGTGCTCTGCGCTAAGTTATCCTGCTCAATGCGGAACACGGACAATGTGGTGGTAAGACGGCTGTTCATCCAGTCGGATTTCAGTCCTGCCTCGTAGTTATTGCCGGTAATCGGGTCGAGGTATCTGCCCGTGCTGTCACGGGCGTTCTGCGGCTGGAAGATAGAGGTGTAGCTGGCATAAGCAGACCAGTTATCATCGATGTCATACACCAGGCCGGCATAAGGCGTAGTGTGGTTTTTCTCCATGCCGTACGTCATGGTATCAACGCGCCAGTTAGTGTATCGGGCCCCGAGAATCAGGTGAAGCGGGTCTGCCAGTGATATACGAGTGGAGGCATACAGGGACTTCATGTATGTCTTGTCATCCTGAGCAACAACCTGTTGCCCCCAGTCGGTCTGCGGAAAATTACCGTCGTAGTCGTAAAAACTGCCCAGTTCATCCGGGAAAACGTTCGCCCAGGTATTTATGTAGCGGTTAGTTTGCCTGCTGTAGCTGCCACCGAACATGACGGTGTGCTGGCGGCCGAACAGGTCATAGCTGCCGTCGGCGAAGAGATCCACAGCGTCTACTTTGCGCTTGCCGCTATTCCAGCCGGTTCCGCCTACATACTCGTAGCCCGGGCCATAGTTCGCATACGGACCAACCAGCATACCGGTAGACTTATCGACATACGCGTCGAGATACATCGTTTTGCTGTCAAACTTCGCTTCGGTATGGGTTGCATTCAGGGTCGCTTGCCACGTTTGCGCAAACCGCTGTTTAAGCGTGGCAAAGAACTTGTTGAATTCTTTATTGTTGTACGCCCAGTCAGGCGCCGTGCTGTGGGCGCGATCGTAATGATTTACGCTGCCATCGGTATTCCAGCGAGGCAGACCTCCCCAGGTAGGACTGTTGACGTCGATGCGCTGATATTCGTAGCCGGCGGAAAGAGACGTTGCGTCGCTGAGATCGGCATCAACGATACCGGAGAAGAACGTTTTTTTATTGTTGTATCGGTCAAGCCACGAGTCGTTATCCTGATAACCTGCGACGATACGGGCGCGCAGATTGCCATCGTCGGTTAACGGGCTTTGCAGATCGGCGACATAGCGCTGTTTGTTCCAGCTGCCATATTCTGCAGAAACATCACCTTTAAACTCACGGCTGGTGGCATGCTTGCGAACCATATTGATCGCCGCAGAAGGGTTGCCCGTCCCGGTCATTAAGCCGTTAGCGCCGCGTACTACCTCGACGCGTTCGAAAAGGGCGGTATCAGACAGGGCGTCGCCGAGATTCCAGCGAGATTCAAAATAGGTAGGTATGCCGTCAATCATGTAGTTATCAATCTGAAAACCACGGGAATAATAGCTGCTGCGATCTGAATCTGCTGAACTTTTGCTGATCCCAAGCGTATTGTCCATCACATCGCCCAGCGTCTGGAGTTGTTGATCCTCCATCCTCTGCTGGCTGACAATGCTGACCGACTGAGGAATATCGCGCTGGATCATATTCATTTTGGTGCCGACAGTTGTCGTTTTAACGCTGTAGTCCTGCTCTTCAACAGAATTTACGTCAGGGCTGGTTCCTTCGACGATAAGCGTATCTTCAGTGTTATTCGTTGCGGCTAAAGCTGCGGCTGGTGTCAGAGCAAAAGCGATACAAGCAGCCAGTAAAGAAGGCGCGGTGGCGATTGGCCGCTTAGTATCCCTGGCTTGAATGGATGAAGACATCATAAACCCTTAATCATGTGTTAGAAGTTACGCCCCGGCGGCAAAAAAATCCGCTTGCCGGGTGCGTTGTTGTTGTTTTTCGTGGGGCAATTGCGCATGAAAATGCAAATGAGAAATATACGCATTCGAATTGGCGCTGTAAATATATGTTACATCGGCGAATGAAATATGATTTTTGCGGTCTCGCCAGCCGGAATGGTTAATAGAGCAGCAGCCAGAAGGCTTTAGCGTAAAGAAATAAGGAGCGTTAAGGT
The DNA here is from genome assembly GCA_031993245.1 of Buttiauxella sp. GTDB lineage: Bacteria > Pseudomonadota > Gammaproteobacteria > Enterobacterales > Enterobacteriaceae > Dryocola. The sequence continues at coordinate 2,771 of DALYUA010000307.1, forward strand.
TGAAAGAGCAGGAGTAAGTCGCTCATACTCTTATGCCAGTCGCGCATCAGGAAGCTGTTCGTCTGCGCGCAATGCCTGAAACTTACGCCACAAACTAATGAAAAAAGGTAAACGTCATGGCCGAAGAAACTATTTTTAGTAAAATTATTCGCCGCGAAATTCCGGCTGATATCGTTTACCAGGACGAACTGGTTACCGCCTTTCGTGACATATCCCCCCAGGCGCCTACCCATATCCTTATTATCCCCAATGTGCTGATCCCAACGGTAAACCACGTCACCGCTGAGCATGAGCAGGCGCTAGGGCGCATGCTGACAGCTGCCGCGAAGATTGCCGAGCAGGAAGGGATTGCAGAAGACGGCTATCGTTTAATCATGAACTGTAATCGCCACGGCGGGCAGGAGGTTTATCATATCCACATGCATCTGCTGGGCGGTCGTGCACTCGGGCCGATGCTGACCCATAAGGGATAATGTGGTGAAAAGGAACCCTCTCTTATTGCTGCTGGCGGCTGTGCTGATAGTGGGATGCGGATCCCGACCTGCCATTCCCGTCAATGAACAGCAGGCGCTGGTTATGGAATCATCGGTGCTGGCCGCTGGCATTAGCGCTGAAAAACCAGATATATCCTTGATTGATGGCGCCACCGTTTCGCAGGCTGAGCTTTATAATGAGCGAAGCGTTCCGGTCACCATTAACTATCGTTTCTACTGGTACGATGCCAAAGGGCTGGAAATCCATCCGCTCGAAAAACCACGTTCGGTTACGATACCGGCAAAATCCGTATTAACGGTATCGTCAACGGCCAGTTATCCGGATGCACGTAAGGTGCGTCTTTATCTTGCTTTATAAGGGGTGAATTTTGATTAAGGGAATCCATCGATATCTGGCGGTCGCCGTAGCGGCGATGATTTTGTCTGGTTGTATTAACCGTGGCGGCGAACAACCGGCTCCGGTGGAAGAGATAAAACCGGGCACCACTCAGCCAGCGCAACCTGAGCCAACGGTACCGTCAGTACCAACCGTACCGACACAGCCCGGCCCCATTACCCAGCCGGAACCCACCATTCCTGCAACGCCAAAAGTCCGCATCTATGACTGGGGCAGCGCGATACAACCTATGGTTGGCAAAATGCTGCAGGCCGATGGCGTAACGCCGGGTGGCGTACTGCTGGTGGATAGCGTCAATAACCGCACTAACGGAACGCTTGATACCAGCAAGGCAACGGAAGCCCTGCGTGGCGCGCTTGCCAACAACGGTAAATTTACGCTGGTTTCTGCCCAGCAGCTTTCTATGGCTAAACAGCAATTAGGATTATCTCCACAGGACAGCCTGGGCTCGCGCAGTAAAGCTATAGGTATCGCGCGTAACGTAAGCGCGCAGTATGTGCTTTACAGCAACGCCAGCGGAAATGTCCGCACGCCAACCATGAAAATGCAGCTGATGCTGGTGCAAACCGGCGAGATTATCTGGTCGGGTAGCGGTGCAGTACAGCAAACGCAATAAAGCTTCACTGCTTAAAGTGATTGCGCACTATCTTCCGGCGGCTCAGGCCGCCGGTTGCTTTTCTGCGCTGGAAGGATTGAGCGGCGGCAGCCTGCATTTCAAAGTGGGTGAGCGCGAGTACGTTGCCCGTCATCATCTGGCAGCGTCGATGCCTGGCGTTTCGTTAAAACGTCAGTATCG
>DALYUA010000308.1:0-4452 GCA_031993245.1 Buttiauxella sp.
ATAGCCCCCGCCGTAGAGATTTACTCCATCGACGAGGCTTTTATTAATGTGGCAGGCGTAAGCCGCTGCCTTGCGCTTGATACGTATGGTCATCAGATACGTAACCGGGTGTTGAAGCATACCGGCCTGACCGTCGGGGTTGGTATCGCCCCCACCAAAACGCTCGCCAAGCTTGCCAACTTTGCTGCGAAAAAATGGCGTAAAACCGGCGGCGTGGTGGAACTCTCTGACACTCAGCGCCTGCGAAAACTGTTGCCCCTGGTGCCGGTTCATGAGGTTTGGGGAGTGGGGCGCCGCAGCAGTAAAAAACTCGAAATGCTGGGCATTGAAAACGCGCTGCAACTGGCTGACAGCTCGACCTGGATTATCCGTAAGCACTTTAGCGTGGTGCTCGAGCGCACGGTTCGTGAACTACGCGGTGAAGCCTGCCTGGCACCGGAAGAATTTGCGCCGACTAAGCAGCATATCCTCTGTAGCCGTTCATTCGGGCACCGCATCACCGCTTATGAAGAGATGCATCAGGCGGTTTGCGCTTACGCGGAACGAGCCGCTGAGAAGCTCAGAGCGCAAAAGCAGTACTGCTGCGTGGTTAGCGTGTTTATCCGTACCAGCCCGCATGCCGGGGATGAAGCATTTTACGCTCCTCAGGCCAGTGGTCGTCTCTCTATTCCTTCCAACGATACCCGCGACATTCTTCGCGTTGCCATTAACGCGCTGGAGCGGATCTGGAAAGAGGGTTATCGCTATATGAAAGCAGGCGTGATGCTGGGCGATTTCTTCAGTCAGGGGGTGGCGCAACTCAATCTGTTTGACGAGTACCAGCCCCGGCCCAACGGCAATGAGCTGATGCAGGTGATAGATCGGCTTAACCAATCGGGCCGGGGCACGGTGTGGTTTGCCGGGCAGGGGATTCAGAAAAGCTGGGCGATGAAGCGCGAGATGTTATCGCCAGGCTACACGACACGCTACTCAGACCTGCCGATAGTCAGATAATCTGACATTTTCACAGGCCATGATCCAACAGCCTGCTGCCTGTTTTCCTGGCCTTTGCAGGCGGACCGGTTGGCGGCTCCCGGATATTAAGAAGAACGCGTTTGTGAGCCATTGCGATTGACCTGATTTCATCGACTAATGACCTGGGAGCACGTCACGGTTTACCCCTGCCTCCTCTTATAGTCAATCTACCCGCAGCTACCCCGTCGGACAAAAACACGCGGTGGCTGAGCCTCAAATCTGATTAATCGCTGGAGCAACCAATGAAATTAACGCAAATTCGCAATGCCACGCTCGTGCTGGAATATGCCGGTAAAAAATTCCTTATCGACCCGATGCTGGCAGATAAGGAAGCCTGGGACGGCTTTGCCGGGAATGCACGCCCGCACCTGCGGAATCCTATGGTTGCCTTGCCCGTGGCCGTAGAGGATTTGCTGGCTGTGGATGCCATTATTCTGACCCATACCCATACCGACCACTGGGATGAAGCGGCGCAGCTGGCTGTTCCCAAAGCGATGCTTATCTATACCCAGAATGAGAGCGACGCGGCGCTGATCCGTTCTCAGGGCTTTCTTAACATCCGTGTTCTGAAAGATGAAAACCATTTCGTCGATGGGCTGACTATTTATAAAACTGACGGGCAGCACGGCAGTAACGACTTGTACGCAGATGCTAAATGGGGTGAGTTACTGGGCGATGCATGTGGGCTGGTCTTCACACATCATAATGAAAAAACGCTCTATATAGCAGGTGATACCGTCTGGGTTAAACCTTATGTGAAAAGCCTGCAGCGCTTCCAGCCAGAAATCGTGGTACTGAATACCGGCTATGCTGTTAACGATCTTTACGGGCCGATTATCATGGGCAAAGAGGATACGCTGCGCACGCTTAAGATGTTGCCGACAGCGACCATTGTGGCTTCTCACATGGAATCAATTAACCATTGCCTACTTACCCGCGCGGAGTTACGCGAATTCTCGCTTGAACATGGCATTGAAGATAAGGTTCTTATACCTGCAGACGGTGAGACAATGGCTTTCTGATAAGCCGCTTCGCCTGATTGTGGGGAGGAATGCCATTCCAACAGGCCGCCTGTTATCCTTTGGCCAGTCAAAATCAGCGTATCAGCCGCCGGTAATCTGGTGGTTATCATTTACGGTAAGGTTAACAATATGTCTGCACTGACGGTCGCCGTGATCGCCACGGCCGGATTCAGCCCGTTTCACTTTTCAGTACCCTGTATTCTTTTCGGGCCTTCTATGCCGCAGCCGGATTTATTTCGCGTAGAAATCTGCGCTGAAAAACCGGGCGTAGTCCTGTCTGATATAGGGCTGTCCATCAACGTGGAGCACGGCCTTGAAAGACTTGATGTTGCAGACATTGTTGTTGTTCCCTGGTGGCATAATCCTGATGAAAAACCCTCCCAGGCGCTACTGGATAAGCTGATAAGCGCATGGCGGCGCGGCGCGGAAGTGGTGGGCCTTTGTCTGGGGACTTACGTACTGGCCTACTCAGGTTTGCTTAATGAACACCGTGCTGCCACCCACTGGGAGTACGAACGGGACTTCATCGAGCGCTTCCCTGCCGTTCATCTGGACAGCAACTCGCTCTATACCAGTGATGAACGTCTTATTACCTCTGCCGGCACCGCTGCCGGTATTGACTGCTGTCTGAATATCATCCGTAGCCATTACGGCACGGCGATTGCCAACCGGGTAGCAAGAAGAATGGTTGTCCCTCCTTACCGGGAAGGTGGCCAGGCCCAGTTTATTGAACGCCCGATCCCGGTAACAACGAGGGACAGCAAAATGAACGAGCTGATGGACTACCTGCGTCGCAATCTGGATAAGCCACAGGATCTCGACTCACTGGCCAGGCTTGTCAGCATGAGTCGGAGAACGCTGACGCGTCATTTTTTCAAAGCAACCGGGACGACGCCGGGAGAATGGCTGAACGCGGAGCGTCTTCAACGAAGCCAGGAGCTATTGGAAACCACGGACAGCAGTATTGAAAGCATCGCAGATATGGCAGGGTTTCAGTCGCCGGTTTCTTTCCGGCAAAGTTTTAAGGCGAGATTCAGCATCAGCCCAAGCGAATGGCGCCGGGCTTTCCGCGGACCCGGATCGCAGCTTTAGATTGCCGCTACTGTCTTCCTTTTTCAGCAAAAGAATGTTCCTGTTTTTGTCGACTTTGCGCCGCTTGCCGTCTCCTTTCCTATACTGGTACTTCACTGTAAACACCAGGAGGGAACATGAATTTTCTGCCACGCTTCGATTTTATCGCGCTGATGATGGCTCCAACGTTCTGGATAGGTGTCGCAACGATAACGGTTGTCACGCTCATTATGTACTGGCTGATCAACCGCTTGCTATCATTTGTCCAGAAAGGTGTCGGTCAATGGGGAGAGAGACATCCGACGACGAATAAAATGCGCTTCGTTCTGAGGGATATACTCAGTAAAACCAGCAAGCCGCTGATATTTATCTGTGCGTTTCTTTTCAGCCTGCGTTTTGTCGATCTGCCTGACAACCTTTTCAGCACCATCAGCCATGCCTGGTTCCTGGTTCTGGCGGTGCAAATAGCGCTCTGGATGGATCAGGGCGTTGTCTCCTGGCTGCACCACATTATGAACGAGCCGGGTATGATAAAAAATCCGGTAACGCTGGTGATAACCGGACTGATACTGCGTGCGGTTGTCTGGTCAGTCATGCTGCTGTCGATACTGGCAAATGCAGGCGTTAATATCACGGCCCTGGTCGCAAGCCTTGGCGTCGGGGGGATCGCCATCGCGCTGGCTATCCAGACTATCCTCAGTGACGTGTTCGCCTCGCTGTCTATCGGCTTTGATAAGCCCTTTGAAATCGGCGACTTTGTCGTTTTCAACGATGTCGCCGGCACCATAGAACATATTGGCCTTAAAACCACGCGTATCCGCAGCCTGAGCGGTGAACAGGTCGTTTGTGGCAATGCTATTTTGCTTCAGCAAACGCTGCATAACTATAAACGTATGCAGACGCGCCGCATCGTCTTTAATTTTGGCGTCGCTATTAATACTCCGCCGGATAAGCTGCGCAATCTTGGCGATATGGTAAAAGAGATTATTACCGATGTGGGCGAGACAAAATTTGACCGGGCACATTTGCTCGGGTTTGGCACCGACCGTCTGAATATAGAAGTTGTACATATCGTTAATACGGCGGATTACAACAAATATATGGATATTCAGCAGGAGATAAATATCCGCATCATTGAAAAACTGAATGAGCAGGGTATTGAGATGGCGTTGCCGAATATGATTGTGAAACGTCCTGACAGAGCCGAGGAAAGCGACAGAGAAGCTGAACCTTCCCCGGCAAGATAAACCTGATGAAGGGGACCCGCGCCCGTTCCGGGCCTCGTTTCCTTCCTTCGCTTTGCCAGTTCACAAATGCTGTTTACAGGCATGGAATAATCCTGACA
>DALYUA010000309.1:0-4424 GCA_031993245.1 Buttiauxella sp.
TGAAGGCGCAGACTTCGCGCCGGTGATTGCCCAGGCGCAACAGATGGCAGGCTTCCCTTATAGCGAAATCGAACACCTGATCACCGTTGGTTTTGGCCGCCAGACCCTGCTGGGCGCAGCCGACACCCTGATTGACCTGGTAAGCCGCGAAAAACTGCGTCACATCTTCCTGGTTGGTGGCTGCGACGGCGACCGTGGCGAACGCAGTTACTTTACCGATTTCGCAACCAGCGTACCGAAAGACTGCATGATCCTGACGCTGGCCTGCGGTAAATACCGCTTCAACAAGCTGGACTTCGGCAATATTGAAGGCCTGCCGCGCCTGGTGGATGCCGGTCAGTGTAACGACTCCTACTCAGCGATTATTCTGGCGGTTACGCTTGCTGAAAAACTCGGCTGTGGCGTGAACGATCTTCCGCTGAGCCTGGTGCTTTCCTGGTTTGAGCAAAAAGCCATTGTTGTTCTGCTCACCCTGCTGTCGCTGGGCGTGACCAACATCGTGACCGGCCCAACCGCGCCTGGTTTCCTGACGCCAAATCTGTTGGCCATCCTCAACGAGAAATTTGGCCTGCGTGCCCTCACTAACGTTGAAGACGACATCAAACAACTGATGAGCGCGTAAGGAGTAACCATGACCATGCCAACGCCACTGTGCCCGTATCGTATGCAGGTACATCACATTCACCAGGAAACGCCGGACGTCTGGACGCTGTCGCTTATCAACCACGACTTTTATCCTTATAAGGCCGGGCAGTACGCGCTGGTGAGTATTCGCAACAGCGATGAAACGCTGCGCGCTTACACGATCTCTTCCACGCCGGGAATCAGTCCGTTCGTTACGCTGACGATCCGGCGCATCGAAGATGGCGTTGGTTCCGGGTGGCTGACGCAGGAAGTGAAAGTGGGTGATTATCTGTGGCTTTCTGAAGGCCAGGGAGAATTTACCTGCGAAAATCTGTCCGCCGAACGCTACCTGCTGATGGCGGCAGGCTGCGGCGTGACGCCGGTTATGTCGATGCGCCGCTGGCTGGCAAAACATCGTCCGCAGGCTGACGTAGCGGTGATTTTCAACGTGCGCTCGCCGGAAGATGTGATTTTCGCCGAAGAGTGGCGCGACTACCCGGTCACGCTGGTTGCAGAAAACAACGCGACCCACGGTTTTATCGCTGGTCGCTTGACTCGCGAAATTCTGGAAGCGGTTCCGGATATCGCTTCTCGTACCGTCATGACCTGCGGGCCTGCGCCTTATATGGACCTGGTGGAAAAAGAAGTGAAAGCGCTGGGCGTAACCGAGTTTTATAGCGAGAAGTTTTTCACGCCTGTCGCCAAACCGGTGGACAGCGGGCTGAAATTCACCACGCTAAAACCGATGCGCGAATTCTACGCACCGGTTGGCAGCACGCTGCTGGCGGCGCTGGAAAGTAACAGCGTGCCGGTTAACGCAGCCTGTCGTGCCGGGGTTTGTGGAAGCTGTAAAACTAAAATCGAATCCGGGGATTACACCGTAAGCAGCACCATGACGCTGACCGAGGCCGAAATTGCCAACGGTTACGTGCTGGCCTGCTCGTGCCATCCGCAGAGTGATTTAGTTCTCGCCTGATATATTATGCCGCCCGTCTTTCGGGCGGCACTTTCTGCCCCGCCTCTCTCATTTCATTGACTAAGCTTGTTAACGGTAACTGAATCGTGACAAGGAGAACCGATGAAACAGACCGTAGCCGCTTATCTGGCAAAAACTCTTGAAAGCGCAGGTGTAAAACGCATCTGGGGCGTGACCGGCGATTCCCTCAACGGCATCAGCGACAGCCTGAATCGCATGGGCACGATAGACTGGATGCCGACGCGTCACGAAGAGGTGGCCGCTTTTGCCGCCGGCGCCGAAGCACATCTCACGGGCGAACTGGCCGTCTGCGCGGGTTCTTGCGGACCAGGCAACCTGCACTTAATCAACGGCCTGTTCGACTGTCACCGTAACCGGGTGCCCGTGCTGGCCATCGCCGCACATATTCCCTCAAGCGAAATCGGCAGCGGCTATTTCCAGGAGACGCATCCTGAAGAGCTGTTCCGCGAATGCAGCCACTACTGCGAACTGGTGTCGTCCCCGGAACAGATCCCACAGGTACTGGCGATTGCCATGCGAAAAGCCGTTCTTAACCGTGGTGTTTCGGTCGTGGTTCTGCCCGGTGACGTGGCGCTTAAACCGGCTCCGGAAACTGCCACCACGCACTGGTATCCCGCTCCGCAGCCTGTCATCGTTCCCCGGCATGACGAGCTGAAAAAGCTCGCTCAACTGCTGCGTTATAACGACAACATCGCGCTGATGTGCGGCAGCGGCTGCGCGGGCGCTCATGAAGAGCTGGTGCAGTTTGCCGCAACGCTGAAAGCCCCGATTGTTCACGCGCTGCGTGGCAAGGAACATATCGAATACGACAACCCTTACGACGTGGGCATGACCGGGCTTATCGGTTTCTCATCCGGCTTCCATACCATGATGAACGCCGACACGCTAATCCTGCTCGGCACCCAGTTCCCGTATCGCGCCTTTTATCCGACGGATGCGAAAATCATTCAGATTGATATCAACCCCGGCAGCATCGGCGCGCACAGCAAAGTCGATATGGCGCTGATCGGGGATATTAAGGCCACCCTGACCGCCCTGCTGCCGCTGCTGGAAGAAAAAACCGATCGCAGCTTCCTCGACAAGGCGCTGGATAACTATCGTGAAGCACGCGAAAGCCTGGACGAGCTGGCGCAGGCAAGCGACGAAGATAAACCCATTCATCCACAATATGTCGCCCGGCAAATCAGCAAATACGCCGATGAGGACGCAATCTTCACCTGCGACGTAGGCACGCCAACCGTCTGGGCCGCACGCTATCTGAAAATGAACGGTAAACGCCGCCTGCTCGGCTCCTTCACGCATGGCTCAATGGCGAATGCCATGCCCCAGGCGTTGGGAGCGCAGGCCGCCGCACCGGAGCGTCAGGTGGTGGCCATGTGCGGCGACGGCGGATTCAGCATGCTGATGGGCGATTTTCTCTCCGTTGTGCAGATGAAGCTACCCATCAAAATCGTGGTATTCAATAACAGCGTGCTGGGTTTTGTCGCGATGGAGATGAAAGCAGGCGGCTATCTGACGGACGGCACCGACCTGCACGAAACCAACTTCGCCAATATTGCCAGCGCCTGCGGCATCACCGGCATCCGCGTTGAGAAGTCAGCGGATCTTGATAACGCCCTTCAGCGCGCCTTTAGCATTGACGGCCCGGTGCTGGTGGATGTGGTCGTTGCGAAAGAAGAGCTGGCGATCCCGCCGCAAATCAAACTGGAGCAGGCAAAAGGTTTCAGCCTCTATATGCTGCGCGCGATTATTAGCGGGCGCGGTGACGAAGTTATTGAACTGGCGAAAACCAACTGGTTCAGGTAAAACAGAGAGTTACTGTGGATATTAATGAGGTTCCCCCGTGATAGATTTGCGCAGCGACACCGTAACCCGACCGTCCAAAGCGATGCTTGAAAAAATGATGGCCGCGCCGACCGGCGATGACGTTTATGGTGATGACCCAACGGTCAATGAATTGCAGGCGTATGCCGCAAAACTCAGCGGTAAAGAAGCCGCGCTGTTTTTACCAACCGGCACGCAGGCAAACCTTGTCGCACTGCTAAGCCATTGCGAGCGTGGCGAAGAGTATATCGTTGGCCAGTTGGCACATAATTATCTCTACGAGGCGGGCGGTGCCGCCGTGCTGGGCAGCATTCAGCCTCAGCCCATCGAGGCCAATCAGGATGGGTCGCTGCCGCTCGATAAGGTCGCGGCGAAAATCAAACCGGACGATATCCACTTCGCCCGCACTAAACTCCTTAGCCTTGAAAATACCCATAACGGCAAAGTTCTGCCGCGCGAGTATTTACAGCAGGCGTGGGAATCCACCCGCAAGCATAACCTCGCCCTCCACGTGGATGGCGCGCGTATTTTCAACGCGGTAGTCGCTTACGGTTGCCAGCTCGAAGAGATAGTTCGCTATTGCGACTCCTTCACCATCTGCCTTTCCAAAGGGCTCGGCACCCCGGTTGGCTCGCTGCTGGTCGGCAGCCACGATTACATCAAACGCGCAACGCGCTGGCGTAAAATGGTCGGCGGCGGGATGCGTCAGGCCGGGATCCTTGCGGCGGCAGGTCTGTACGCCCTGGAAAACAACGTTCAGCGCTTGCAGGAAGATCACGACAACGCGCACTGGCTTGCCGGTGAACTTCGCGAAATCGGCGTGGATGTAACGCGTCAGGATACCAATATGGTCTTTGTGCGCGTCCCGGTTGAACAGGCGGAACGCCTGGGGAACTATATGCGTGAGCGTGGCGTATTAATGAGCGCCGGACCGATTACCCGTCTGGTCACTCACCTCGACGTTAGTCGCGCGCAGCTC
>DALYUA010000310.1:0-4396 GCA_031993245.1 Buttiauxella sp.
CTATGAAAAAATCTCTTAATCTTCGCAGTCTGGCGGCCCAGGCCGTTGAACAGGTTGTAGAAAAGGGGCAATCACTGAGTAATGTGCTGCCTTTAATGCAACAAAAAGTCTCTGATAAAGATAAAGCACTACTTCAGGAGCTGTGCTTTGGCGTGCTACGCACGTTGCCACAGCTTGAATGGCTGGTAAGCAAGCTGATGTCCCGTCCGATGACCGGCAAGCAGCGCACCATCCACTATTTGATCATGGTAGGTTTTTATCAGCTGCTTTATACCCGCATTCCTCCTCATGCAGCTTTAGCAGAAACGGTTGAAGGCGCCGTTGCTATCAAACGCCAGACGCTGAAAGGACTGATTAACGGCGTCCTGCGTCAGTTCCAGCGCCAGCAGGAAGAGCTGATGGCAGAAGCGGCAAAACATGAAAGCCGTTTTCTTCATCCAGACTGGCTGATACAACGCATTAAAAAAGCTTATCCGGGCCAGTGGCAAAGCATTATTGAGGCTAATAACCAACGTCCACCGATGTGGCTACGAGTAAACCGCCAGCATCATTCGCGTGACGAATGGCTGAGGCTATTAGAAGAAGGAGGGCTGGTAGGGCATTCGCATTTGCAATATCGCGATGCCGTGTGTCTGGATACGCCGGCACCGGTTCATGCTTTACCGGGCTTTGATCAGGGCTGGGTTACCGTACAGGATGCCTCTGCTCAGGGTTGCGTCGATCTGCTGGATCCGCAGGATGGCGAAGCGATCCTCGATTTGTGTGCAGCGCCCGGTGGGAAAACAACGCATATTCTGGAAGCCGCGCCTGGAGCTAAGGTCATGGCGGTAGATGTCGATCCACAGCGTCTTAAACGCGTATATGAAAATCTCCAGCGCCTCGGTATGAGTGCGGAGGTGAAACAAGGCGATGGTCGTTTCCCTTCTCAATGGTGCGGTAAGCAGCAGTTCGACCGGATTTTGCTGGATGCACCTTGTTCAGCTACTGGCGTAATCCGCCGTCATCCGGATATTAAATGGCTGCGTCGTGACAGGGATATAGCTGAACTGGCAGAGCTGCAGAAAGAGATTCTGGAAGCTATCTGGCCGCATCTGAAGCCAGGCGGCACGCTGCTTTATGCCACCTGCTCCATTCTGCCTGAAGAGAACAGCCAGCAGATCGCCGCCTTCCTTGCTCGCCATCCGGAAGCAAAACTTGTGACAACAGGCACGCCGGAACAGCCTGGTATCCAGAATTTGCCTGCGGACCAGGAAGGTGACGGCTTCTTTTACGCTAAGCTTATTAAAAACTGACTCATACCTTACTGAGTCGTCAGTTTCATCATCAATGAAGCTATAAACAATGAAAATAATTATTCTGGGCGCCGGCCAGGTCGGCGGCACCCTGGCCGAAAACCTGGTTGGTGAAAACAACGATATTACCGTTGTGGACACGAATCAGGATCGCCTGCGCAGCCTGCAGGATAAATTTGACCTTCGCGTTGTGCAGGGTCATGGCTCTCATCCTCGCGTTTTACGTGAAGCCGGGGCTGATGATGCCGATATGCTCGTCGCCGTCACCAGCTCCGATGAAACTAACATGATTGCCTGCCAGGTCGCGTATTCACTGTTTAATACGCCGAACCGTATAGCGCGTATCCGCGCACCGGATTATGTTCGTGATGCGGAACGTCTGTTCAACGCCGAAGCGGTACCCATCGATCATCTTATTGCGCCTGAACAGTTGGTTATCGACAATATCTATCGTCTGATTGAATATCCTGGGGCGCTGCAGGTGGTTAACTTTGCTGAAGGCAAAGTCAGCCTGGCCGTAGTCAAGGCCTATTACGGCGGGCCTCTGGTAGGAAACGCTCTGTCGGCCATGCGTGAACATATGCCGCATATTGAAACACGTGTCGCTGCGATCTTTCGTCATGACCACCCTATTCGGCCACAAGGTTCAACCATTGTGGAAGCAGGCGACGAAATTTTCTTTATTGCGGCGTCACAAAATATTCGTGCGGTAATGAGCGAGTTGCAAAGGCTCGAAAAACCCTACAAGCGAATCATGCTGGTCGGCGGCGGCAACATCGGAGCGGGCCTGGCTCAGCGGCTTGAAAAAGATTACAGCGTAAAGCTTATCGAACGCGATCCGCAGCGTGCGGCAGAATTGGCTGAGATGCTGCAAAATACCATCGTCTTTTACGGCGATGCCTCCGATCAGGAGCTGCTGGCCGAAGAGCATATTGAACAGGTGGATCTGTTCATTGCCGTCACTAACGATGACGAAGCGAATATTATGTCCGCCATGCTCGCTAAACGGATGGGCGCTAAAAAAGTGATGGTGCTTATTCAGCGTAAAGCGTATGTGGACCTGGTGCAGGGCAGCGTCATCGATATCGCTATTTCACCCCAGCAGGCTACTATCTCGGCCCTGCTGGGGCACGTGCGTAAAGCCGATATTGTTAGCGTCTCTTCTTTGCGCCGCGGTGTTGCCGAAGCGATAGAGGCGGTGGCGCATGGGGATGAAAGCACATCGCGCGTTGTTGGTCGCGTTATTGATGATATCAAGCTACCTCCCGGCACTATCATCGGTGCCGTGGTGCGGGGTAACGACGTGATGATCGCCAATGATAATCTGCGTATCGAGCAAGGCGATCACGTAATTATGTTCCTGACAGATAAGAAGTTTGTCAGCGATGTTGAACGTCTGTTCCAGCCAAGTCCCTTCTTCCTCTGATTAAAGCGGGCGGCACTTTTGCCGCTCGTTTTTTATATCCTTTTCTAAAACCACTTTTAAATTAAGAGATTAGTCATTACATCTTATCCGCCAATTAATGGAAAAGAGGGGATCATTTGTTAGACTTGTTAACGTCTGTCGGTTCAAGGAGATAAAAATGAGTATGTTAAAAGAGTTCCGCGAGTTCGCAATGCGCGGTAACGTTGTTGATTTGGCGGTGGGTGTCATCATTGGTGCCGCATTCGGGAAAATAGTGTCGTCTCTGGTTGCGGATATTATTATGCCGCCGCTCGGACTCCTGATTGGCGGGATTGATTTTAAACAGTTTGCGGTGACGCTACGTCCGGCGGTAGGTGATATACCGGCGGTAGTGATGCATTACGGCGTGTTTATCCAGAACGTGTTTGATTTTCTGATCGTCGCTTTCGCTATTTTCATGGCGATAAAACTGATCAACAAACTTAACCGCAAGAAGAAAGAAGAGCCGGAAGAAGCGCCTGCTCCAACCAAAGAAGAAGTATTGCTGAGTGAAATTCGCGATCTGCTTAAGCAGCAGAATGAACGGATTTAATTCTGCTGTTTAAAAGCGGAAGGCCAGTGGTAAAAAAGCACTTTGCTTGTTTGCCACTGGCCTCCCAGCTACCACGCTTGCCATGTTTTGCATTACGCTGATAGCTTCCTTTCCCTTTCTTATTCTGTTCAACTCTTTGTCGAAATAATGGGTCGTGTAATAAAGCCTCGATGGCATTATCTTTGATAATCCCTTTCTTGTGCTGATAGTGGCTCATAAAAACTCCAGATTGATTAAAATAACGGCGAGATTCTATGCCTGCGCATAACATACTGCAATAGCTATTTTGTCTTGCTCGCCCCCTGCTCCAGCGCTTCGAGAATAGAACAATAAACGCTGCTATGAGCGCTGCCGCAGCATGCATCATTAAGCCGCTGTAGCGATTTACGCATGTATTCCAGCTCGCTAATTTTTGACTCAACTTCTTTCAGACGGCTTTGAACAATGCCCTTTGATTGCTGGCAGGTATGATGCTCAGGATCGATGCGGATCGATAACAGCTCGCGTATAGTTTCAAGCGTGAAGCCTAACTGTTTGGCATAACGAATAAACTTAAGACGCTGAAGATCGGTTTCACTATAGAGTCGGAAGCCGCCTTCGGTTCTTACCTCATGCTCCATCATCTGCTGCTTTTCATAATAACGAATGGTATCGGGGGTAACATCTGCCAGCCTGGCCAGTTCTCCAATACGGTACATACGCCGCTCCTCTGCTTTATGAAGCTCTCATGCAGGAAGCCTGCGTTCAAGCTGGCCTGACGTAGCTTCAGCTCAGGCAATATTAACGTTAAGGATACGACGGAATAGCGGGGGATGGGAAATTGCAGATATAAAAAAACCGGGCAAGCCCGGTTTTTTCACGTTACTACAGATTACTCTGCAGCAGCTTCTGTTTGAGACTCGGCGCGGTCAACCAGCTCGATGTAAGCCATCGGAGCATTATCACCAGCACGGAAGCCACACTTAAGAATACGAGTGTAACCACCAGTACGCGCTGCAAAACGCGGACCCAGTTCATTAAACAGTTTTGCCACGATCTCGTTATCACGAGTGCGGGCGAATGCCAGACGACGATTAGCAACGCTATCAGTCTTGGCAAGAGTAATCA
>DALYUA010000311.1:0-4395 GCA_031993245.1 Buttiauxella sp.
ACTCGCGACCCCGACCTTGGCAAGGTCGTGCTCTACCAACTGAGCTATTCCCGCTCTGTGTAACGCTGCAAATTCTGCATCGGTACGGGAGGCGCATTATACGAGAAATCGTTTTTGTCGCAACCCCTGAAACGATTTTTTTCGTGGATTTTGTTTGAATGCTGCTTTAATCAACAAATCGTTTAAAATCTGGACGAAAGAGGAGTTTACCTCCTCTTTGCTGCTTATTAAAGCTTAATAAAATTCTCACGATAAAATGCCAGTTCCGCCACCGACTCGCGGATATCGTCCATCGCCTGATGCGTACCCTGCTTTTTGAAATTGATAAGAATTTCAGGCTTCCAGCGCCTGGCCAGCTCTTTAAGCGTGCTGACATCGAGGTAACGGTAATGGAAGTAAGCTTCCAGCTCTGGCATATATTTAAACAAGAAGCGGCGATCCTGACCGATGCTGTTACCACAGATAGGCGACGTGCCCGCCGGTACCCACTGCTGCAAAAACTCGATAGTCGCCAGCTCTGCCGCCCGGTCGTCCAGCTTGCTTGCCTTAACACGCTCAACCAGGCCGCTGCCGGTATGGGTGCGAACGTTCCAGTCATCCATCAACGCAAGCTGTTCGTCTGACTGATGTACTGCAATCGTCGGTCCTTCGGCGAGAATATTCAGACTGGCGTCGGTCACCAGAGTGGCAATTTCAATTATGCGATCCCGCTCGGGGTTCAGACCGGTCATTTCTAAATCAATCCAAATCAGATTGTTTTCGTTTCCACTCATGCTATTTTCCACCCTTCTCGCTCGTCGCCCATCAGACAGATGAGTTAATTCGTATAAAATAGTGTGTATCATAGAGGTTTTGCCCATCAGGGGCGACCAGGAGCCAGTAAGATTGAGCAAAAATAAACTCTCCAAAGGACAGCAACGCCGGGTTAAAGCAAACCACCAGCGTCGGCTTAAACAGACCGTGGAGAAAGCCGATCCCGATGACTCTCAGTTTGGCGAACCCCGTGATGGCCGCGTAATCAGCCGCTTTGGCCAGCACGCGGATGTCGAATCGCCTGAAGGCGAAGTGCACCGCTGTAACATCCGCCGCACCATACGCTCGCTGGTAACAGGCGACCGCGTGGTCTGGCGCCCGGCAAAAGAAGCGGCTGCGGGCGTCACGATTAAAGGCATTGTCGATGCGGTACATGAACGCACTTCCGTCCTGACACGCCCGGATTTCTACGACGGCGTAAAACCTATCGCCGCCAACATTGACCAAATCATTATTGTTTCCGCGATCTTACCGGAACTCTCTTTAAATATTATTGACCGTTATTTAGTGGCCTGCGAAACGCTGGACGTTGAGCCGCTGCTGGTGCTCAATAAAACCGACCTGCTGGACGAGGACGGTCTGGCATTCGTTAATGAGCAAATGGATATCTATCGTAAAATCGGCTATCGCGTTTTGATGGTTTCCAGCCATAAAGCGGAAGGGCTAAAAGAGCTGGAGGAAGCGCTTGTCGGCCGCGTCAGCATCTTTGCCGGGCAATCCGGCGTGGGTAAATCCAGCCTGCTGAACAACCTGCTTGGTTTTAAAGACGACCAGATACTGGTGAACGATGTCTCTGACAACTCAGGCCTGGGCCAGCACACGACCACCGCTTCGCGCCTGTATCACTTCCCGGGCGGCGGCGATGTGATCGACTCCCCGGGCGTGCGCGAATTTGGCCTGTGGCATCTGGAGCCGGAACAAATCACCCACGGATTTGTCGAATTCCATGACTATTTAGGCCGTTGCAAATATCGTGACTGCCGCCACGACAACGATCCAGGATGTGCGCTGCGCGAAGCGGTAGAGCGCGGGGAAATTGCCGAGACCCGCTTCGAAAACTACCATCGCATTCTGGAAAGCATGGCGCAGGTAAAAACGCGTAAAAACTTTTCTGAAACGGATAACTGACATTTAAGCTGGGCGTCGCTAGAATCGCCCCCCTTTGTGTATAGGCCCTCGTTGGGAACATTTAGCCAGGAGGCTATTTTGTTAGATAACATCAAACTTTCGCTGCAATATATTCTGCCAAAACTCTGGCTGACCCGCCTCGCGGGCTGGGGCGCAAGTAAACGTGCAGGCTGGCTGACCAAACTGGTCATCGACCTGTTCGTGAAGTACTACAAGGTCAACATGGCGGAAGCGCAGAAACCGGATACCGCAAACTATCGTACCTTCAACGATTTCTTCGTACGTCCGCTGCGTGACGAGGTTCGCCCGGTCAATACCGATCCGAATATTCTGGTGATGCCCGCCGACGGCGTAATCAGCCAGCTTGGCCGTATTGAAGAAGATAAAATTCTGCAGGCTAAAGGGCATAACTACAGCCTGGAAGCGCTGCTGGCGGGTAACTACCTGATGGCAGACCTGTTCCGTAACGGCAGCTTTGTCACCACTTATCTCTCGCCGCGCGACTACCACCGCGTCCATATGCCGTGCAACGGTATTCTGCGCGAAATGATCTACGTTCCGGGCGATCTGTTCTCTGTAAACCACCTGACTGCGCAAAACGTTCCTAACCTGTTTGCACGTAACGAACGCGTGATCTGCCTGTTCGATACTGAATTTGGCCCAATGGCGCAAATTCTGGTGGGCGCAACCATCGTCGGCAGCATTGAAACGGTATGGGCGGGCACCATTACGCCTCCGCGTGAGGGCGTTATCAGGCGCTGGACATGGCCTGCTGGTGAAAGCGAAGGCTCAATTGCGCTGCTTAAAGGCCAGGAGATGGGTCGCTTTAAGCTGGGCTCAACCGTTATTAACCTGTTCGCACCGGGGAAAGTTAAGCTGGCCGAACAGCTACAAAGCCTGTCGGTAACCAAAATTGGTGAGCCGCTGGCCGTTTCCACTGAAACTATGGCGGAGCCAGAAGTCCCGGTAAGCGATATCCCGCAGGAAGAAATCGAAGCCGAGCTGGAAGCCAGCCCGCTGGTGGAAGACAAACCCGAAAATTAATGAGTTATTCCCAGGCCGCAGCCGCCACTGCGGCCTGGTTCAAATAAAGGTACTGACGTGCGCCTGATAATCACTCTTCTGATGGCCTGGTGCCTCAGCACGGGCGCGTATGCCGCAACGCTCCCTGACATAAAACAGATAACTCAGGAACTTGAGCAAGCCAAATCCGCGAAAGACCAGCCCAATCAGGCTGAAACCGTGGAAACGCTCACGGCCGCCCTCAATGCGCTTGAAGAGCATAAAGCCTCTCTTGAGCGTGCAAAACAATATCAACAGGTCATTGATAACTTCCCTAAGCTGTCGCAAAGCCTGCGCCAACAGCTTGCCAGCCTGCGTGATGAGCCGCAGAAAGTGCCGGAAGGCATGTCCACCGATGAGCTAAACCAGGAAATCCTCCAGGTCAGCAGCCAATTGCTGGATAAGAGCCGTCTTGCACAACAGGAGCAGGAACGCACACGGGAAATTACCGACTCGCTCAGCCAGCTCCCCCAGCAGCAAACCGATGCTCGTCGTCAGCTCAGCGAGATGGAGCGCCGCGCCGGTACGCAGCCGACATCCGGCACGCCTTTAA
Source organism: Buttiauxella sp. (assembly GCA_031993245.1). Taxonomy (GTDB): domain Bacteria; phylum Pseudomonadota; class Gammaproteobacteria; order Enterobacterales; family Enterobacteriaceae; genus Dryocola. The sequence continues at coordinate 3,557 of DALYUA010000311.1, forward strand.
TTCAGGCACAAAATTTGTCATTACAGGCAGAGTCAGCGCGTCTGAAGGCGCAGGTGGACGAACTGGAACTGGCGCAGCTTTCCGCCAGCAACCGCCAGGAGCTCTCCCGCCTGCGCGCCGAACTAGCGCAGAAACAGAGCGCCCGGCTGGATGCTTACCTACAGGGCCTGCGTAATCAGCTTAACAGCCAGCGGCAGCGAGAGGCCGAACGCGCTCTGGAAAGCACCGAGTTACTGGCTGAAAGCAGCGCCAACCTGCCGCCGGCGTTAGTCGCGCAGTTTAAGAATAACCGCGAACTTTCCCAGGCGCTTAATCAGCAGGCACAGCGCATGGATCTGGTCGCCTCGCAGCAGCGGCAGGCGACCAGCCAGACGCTTCAGGTGCGCCAGGCCCTTAACACATTGCGCGAGCAGTCCCAGTGGCTGGGCGTCTCCAACGTGCTGGGCGAAGCGTTGCGCGCTCAGGTCGCCCGCTTGCCGGAGATGCCGAAACCGCAGCAGCTGGATACCGAACTCGCGCAGCTACGCGTCCAGCGCCTGCATTACGAAGATCTGCTTAATAAACAGCAGCAGTTACGCCAGCTTCGCCAGGCAGACGGCAACGAGCTGACCGCCGAGCAAAATCATATTCTGGAAGCGCAGCTCCGCACCCAGCGTGAGTTGCTTAACTCATTGTTGCAGGGCGGCGATACGCTGATTCTGGAGCTCACCAAACTGAAAGTGGCAAACAGCCAGCTCGAAGATGCGCTAAAAGAGGTCAACGAGGCTACGCACCGTTACCTGTTCTGGACCTCGGATGTGAGCACGATGGGGATCTCCTGGCCGGTTGAAATCCTTCAG
>DALYUA010000312.1:0-4381 GCA_031993245.1 Buttiauxella sp.
ATCGCTGGACGCCTCGCCGCTTTGTTTACGGTGGCGATGGTGTTGTTTACCGTTTCGTTACTGGTGGTGATTTTGACCAGCGGCTCCGACTCATCGGACGGCCCGGCGGGGGGGCTTTCGGGCTTAGGTTCCGTCTGAAATTGGGCAACGGGTTCGTAATCGAGCGAGTTGCCAGGGCGGTTGTCCTGCTTGTCCGTCATTAAATTTTCCTTATGTATTGTCCACATCTTAAGAAAATTATAGCTGGAACGTTAATCTACATAGGCTTTCATTACGTCCGTCAGCCATTCCATGAATAAATGTACGCGCCGCGAAAGGTTGCGACGGTGCGGATAGAGCAGCGAAACAGGCAGCGGCGCGGCGCGATATTGTGGCAGGATTTCTACCAGTTTTTTACTCTTCAGCAGCTCTCTGACGCCGGTGCGCGGCACCTGAATAATCCCCAGCCCTGCAAGGCAGGCCGCACGATAGGTTTCGGTGCTGTTTACGGTGACAACGCCCCCGGTTTTAATCCATTGCGTGGTTTTATCCGCCAAAAACTCAAAGCCTTGCGGACGCGTGCCGAGATTTAACGCGTAATGCACCACGGCATGGGAGGCGAGATCGTCGAGATTCTCCGGATAGCCAAAACGCGCCAGATAATCGGGGCTGGCGCAGTTAATCTGCGTCAGTTTGCCAAGGTTGCGCGCGACCAGGCCGGAATCTTTTAGCTGGCCCACCCGTACCACGCAGTCAAAGCCTTCGCGCACGACATCCACCAGCCTGTCGCTGCTGGAAAGCTCCAGCTCAATGCCGGGATACTGCTGTAAAAATGCCGGTAATTTTGGCATCACAAAATCCTTTGCCACCGACACCGGCATATCCACACGCAACCGCCCGCTTATGCTTGAAGGATCGTGCAAAAAAAGACCATCCAGCTCTTCGAGATTCGCCAGTAAATCCCGGCATCGTTCGTAGTAAACCATTCCGTCCTGAGTAAGCTGAACGCGGCGCGTGGTGCGGTAGAGCAAACGCGTGCCAAGCAGGCTTTCCAGGGCCTGGATCTGTCGCGATACGCTACCTTTAGGAAGCCCAAGCGTATCTGCGGCGCGGGAAAAACTCTCCAGCTCAGCCACTCTCAGGAACAACTGCATTGCGTGTATTTTATCCACTTTAACCACACATTGTTGTTTGTAGTGAAACAGTGATGCGCAACTGGCAACCTTTATTGATCTTGTAGCAGCTAATAAGCTTTACCTCAATCATCCGACAGCAACCAGTGAGGCAAATCATGAAACAATCTATAGCATTAGTGACCGGCGGAAGCCGTGGGCTAGGTAAAGACGCAGCGCTGAAGCTGGCGGAGAAAGGAATCAATATTATCCTGACCTATAACAGTAAGCAGGCTGAAGCGCAGCAGGTCGTGCGTGAAATCGAGCTAAAAGGGGTAAAAGCGGTAGCTATACAGTTGAACGTCGCCGAAAGCGCGGGATTTGCAGATTTTGCAGCAGAGGTGAAGCAGCAGCTACAACATATCTGGCAGCGCGACTCGTTTGATTATCTATTAAACAATGCCGGGATTGGCCTGGATGCGGCGTTCGAAAAAACAACGGAAGCGCAGTTTGATGAATTAATGAACATCCATCTGAAGGGGCCTTTCTTCCTGACGCAGCACCTGCTGCCGCTGATTAAAAACGGCGGACGCATCCTGAACGTATCAACCGGACTGACTCGTTTTGCTCTGCCAGGCAAAGCGGCATACGCCGCCATGAAAGGGGCGATGGAAGTGCTGACGCGCTACCAGGCAAAAGAGCTGGGCGTTCGGGGTATCGCGGTAAATATTATTGCGCCGGGTGCCGTTGCGACAGATTTCGGCGGAGGCGTCGTGCGTGATAACGAACAGGTCAGTAACGCTATAGCCGCGCAAACTGCTTTAGGCCGCGTTGGCCAGCCGGATGACATTGGCCGCGCGATGGCCGCCATTCTGAGCGATGACCTGGGCTGGGCGAACGCACAGCGCATTGAAGTTTCAGGCGGGATGTTTTTGTAAGGGGTAGGGTGGATGAGTTTTCTCCACCCTGTATTCAGCGCTTACTGTTTCTGTAAACGATCCACTTTCATTACGGCAGGCTTCTGCTTCTTATCCAGCGTGCCGTTAATGGCAACCAGTTCGTCCGGGCTAAGTTTTCGATCGTCGAACACGGCTTGCGGGATATGGACATCAAGGGTGCCAGTTTTATCCCTGAACTGGTAACTATCTTCACCCGTTTTTTTAACGATGTTGCCGGTTAGCGATATGGTTGCTCCGTCGTGCATCGCTTTTGCCTGCACGACCGTCATCCCCTTGGCGTCTTCCATGCCGCGATAGCCTTTATCCATAGAGTGAGGAGAGGGAGGAGCCGCATCGGTTTTAAAGCCGCCCTGATCGTCTGCCATCACCGGCAGGCTAAGTACGGCGCTGAGTCCCGCTATCACCAGAACTTTCTTCATAGGTACTCCTTAAGTTTGAACTTTGAGGTACACCTGTTAATCCTGGCATAAGGTCAGTAGATCGTCTTATAACTGAGCGGGTTAATCGACAATAAACAGCGTTGCGCCGCTGGAAGTGGAAGAGCGATGCGGTTCGGCGTTATCGGCAACCTGATAGCTCATACCCGGCGTGAGCGTAAACTGGCGACCATCTTCAAGCTCCGTGCTCAGCTCCCCGCTCAGGCATAAAAGCACATGTCCTTTCTGACACCAATGATCGGCCAGGTAGCCGGCAGTATATTCCACCATCCGCACCCTGACTGGCCCGAACTGCTGCGTACGCCAGTATGCTTTGCCGGTAACACCGGGATGTTCGGTTACGGGCAGACTGGCCCAGTCGGTTGTATTAAAGGGTAGATCGACGATTTGCATTTTTAAGCCTTGTTAATTGCAGATGTGAAATCTTCTGCCATTGTTAGCAGCAAAAAAATAATGGCGCCAGTATCTGACGCCTTCAGGGAAGGTTACTTCCAGCGTGATAAGTCATCCTGCGTTAGCCCAATATCGCGTAATTGCTCCTTACTGAGCCGCTGTAAAGCTCGGGCGTGCTGTCGCTGCACCCATTTTTGCCGGAAGTACTGATAAATCATCACCAAACCGTAAAAAGGTTTGTGAGGGCGATTTTCTTCGTAACCCATGATGCTTCTCCTCTTGCCGCGTTGAGGTTCATCATGCGCTGCCATACAGATCGCAGACAGATTCAAAAATCACTTTTATTTAACATACACAAACGCTAAAACACGATCTGAATGATGTTTTTTCCGTCGCTCTGTACTGGTTTGGGGATCTGTATGGTTAATCGAGAGGATACAGTATGACGCGCTACCAACATCTCGCCGCTTTACTGGCGGAACGTATCGAACAGGGGCTGTATCGCAGCGGCGAGCGGTTGCCCTCGGTAAGAAGCCTCAGCAGCGAGCACGGCGTCAGCATCAGTACCGTTCAGCAGGCCTATCATATTCTTGAAGATCGGCAGCTTATATCACCGCAGCCACGCTCCGGCTATTTTGTTACCCAACGCAAAGCGCAGCCGCCGGTTCCCCCGCTGACCCGTCCGGTGCAGCGCCCGGTTGAAATTACCCAGTGGGATGCGGTGCTGGAGCAACTGATTGCCCGTGAGGGAGGCGGCGTGGTTGCCTTCGGCGGCGGAACGCCGGATGTGACACAACCCACTATCAAGCCTTTGTGGCGCGAGCTGAGCCGTATTGCGCAGTATCAGCAAGCCGAACTGCTGGGCTATGACAGCATTTATGGCATGCGCGCGCTGCGTGAGCAGATTTCCCGTCTGATGCTGGACAGCGGATGCGTTATCGCCTCCGAAGATATCCTTATCACCAATGGCTGTCATGAAGCGCTGTCGATTGCCATTCGCGCCGTTTGCGAGCCGGGCGATATCGTGGCGGTGGAGTCACCTTCGTTTCACGGCACCATGCAAATGTTGCGCGCCTTCGGCATAAAAGTGATTGAAATACCCACGGACTCTGTGACGGGCATCAGCATCGAAGCGCTGGAACTGGCGCTTGAGCAGTGGCCGATTAAAGCGGTGATCCTGGTGTCGAACTGCAATAATCCGCTCGGTTTTATCATGCCGGAAGCGCGTAAAAGAGCGGTGCTTACTCTCGCGCAGCGCTTTGATATTGCGATAATTGAAGACGATGTTTATGGCGAGCTGGCCTATGAATATCCTCGTCCGATGACGATTAAATCCCTCGACCTGGACGGTCGCGTGCTGCTGTGCAGCTCATTTTCTAAAACGCTGGCGCCGGGTCTGCGCGTAGGCTGGATTGTGCCGGGGCGCTATCTCGATCGCGCGCTGCATATGAAATATATCGTCACCGGCAGCACCAACACTTTTACGCAACTGGCGGTGGCG
>DALYUA010000313.1:0-4379 GCA_031993245.1 Buttiauxella sp.
CCAGGGAGGAAGTTTCACCGCTGTAATAGCACATCAGTTCATCGTGCGCCGTATCTGCCCAGCCAATCTGGTAAGCCTGCTTCAGATCCACGTTTGAATGGGTGTAGCTCGCGTTAGAGCGGAACGCCCAAACATCGTTGAAGCTGTGGGCAAATTCATAGCTGTAAATCTGCTGGTGCCGCTTGAACTCATCGTTGCCAGGCTCTACGTCAGAGAAACCGGTGCCGATTTTACGGCCGGTAGAAGAGTAAATGCTGCCATCACCCGGTACGGAACCGTGGAAGCCGCCGGACGGATCTTTTTCCAGATACGCCCGTAGCAGCAGCGAGGTATTTTCGTCCGGCTGCCAGAGGAGAGAAGGTGAAATCGCGTAGCGCTCTTCGCGAGTATGCACGTACTGGGTATCGGTATTTTTCGTCATACCGGTGATACGGTAGGCCCATTCATCGTTAATCGCATTGGTATAGTCGAACGCCGTGCCGTTGGTATTGTTATTACCGTACATGGCCCGCACATGGCCTTCGGCGACAAACTGAGGTCGTTTTGAGGTTTCCATTACCAGGCCGCCGGGGATGGTTTGCCCGTAAAGCGCCGAAGAGGGGCCTTTGATAACGTCGATACGCTCCAGGAACCAGGGATCGACCTGTACTACGTTGTAGCTGCCGCCGTCGCTCATCAGACGCAGGCCATCGAGGAAAGTGTTGTTTACATCGCCACCGTGGAAACCACGCAGGGCAACAGTATCGTAACGTGTTGCCCCTCCAGCGAAACCGGTGAACGCGCCAGGCGTGTAGTTCAGCGCGCTGTTCACAGACATTGCGCCCTGATCGTCAATCTGCTGACGGGTAACGACAGAAACGGACTGACCGGTGGTAAGCAGAGGCTCGTCGGTTTTGGTCGCCCCGCGGGTGGTGTTGGCGGAATAACCCAGAGTTGGAGACGTTGCGGTATCTGCTGGTCTTGCGGTGACGACGACCGTATCTTCTGCCATGACGTATGCCGGAGCGGTAAGTGCAAGCGCGCAAAGTAAAGCGGATCGCTTTACGGTAAATGCCAGTTTCATCTTATTATTTTCCCGTGACGCTATAGTGGTAATCACCATCGGACGCCGCAGGTCATAAAGGCCGCCGGGCATCTGAGGGTGCTGCTGCATAAGGAATGCGAATTATTATCGTTATTGTTATCAGTTTCAAGTGCGGATTTTGGCAGGGAGAAAGGTGAAAGGCCTTGTTAAAACTACTGATTTTATCAGGGCTGATGTGAATTTGTTGGGCGGGTAAGCCGGACATCATCCGCAAAAGGATGAAAGCGGTGGATAGCGACTGCGCTTATCCACCTTATAAAGTTACTGAGCGGTCGCAGGCTGAGGTGATTCCTGCGCTTTTTCCGGGGTGGTGGATGTTGCCGGTCCAGGCGTTGCCGAAGGGAGTTTATCCGGCGTGGAATCGCACGGTTTCTCGCTGCCGCAGAGCATATCGAGCATTTTCAGCGTTACGCCGTTGGTCCAGCCAAAACCATCCTGTAACGGATATTCTCCACCGCCGCCGCCTGTGCCCGTGCTCGTCACATCATATTTTTCCACCAGCTTTTTCTCGCGGTTATAGGTGTGCTGTACGTTGGTCAGGAAGCGCCAGGTGACTTCCATCGCCAGGTCTTTGTGTCCGTAATTCTGCAGGCCTTCGGTGGCGACCCATTGCAGCGGCGCCCAGCCGTTTGGTGCATCCCACTGCTGGCCGGTTTTCACGTTGGTGGTGGTCAGGCCGCCAGCTTTAAGCAGCTGCGCGCGAGTTACCGTGGCCATTTTGTCTGCACGATCCTGCGCCGCCGCGTGAACATAAAGCGGGAATAGCGCCGCCGCGGTTAGCTGGTTTCGCACGGAATTAGTCTGTAAATCATAATCCGCATACCAGCCTTTTTTGGCGTTCCACATATTCGCCTCAATGGCTTTCTGTCGGGCATCCGCGAGCTGCTGATACTCTTTAGCCGCGGTGTCGTCTTTTACCACGACGCTGGCATGCGCCAGCGTTTTTTCGAGCTGGTACATCAGCGCGTTCAAATCTACCGGCACGATAGAAGTGGTTCGGATAGAACCTAACTGATTAGGATCGTCCATCCAGCGCGAACTAAAATCCCAGCCCGATGCGGCACCGGCGCGCAAATCACGATAAATCTCCGTTGCCGGGCGGTCCGGGTTGTTTTTCGCGGTGGTTACGTCGTCAAGCCAGGACTCGGTACGCGGCGTATCGCGATCGTCCCAGTAGCGGTTGAGCAGGGAGCCATCTTTAAGCTTCACCACGCGCTTATTCGCCTGGCCCTGCGATAGGTTATCGCTGCCTTCCATCCAGTAAGCGTACTCTTTTTTAAGCTGCGGCAGATACTTGCTGTAAACCTCATCGCCGTTATGACTGGCGAGCAACTCGACCATAAAGGAGAAGAAAGGCGGCTGGGAGCGGCTCAGGTAATAGCTGCGGTTGCCGTTGGGAATATGGCCCCAGGTATCAATCTCGCTGGCAAAGTTATCGGTCATATCCTGTACTTTGTCCCAGTGCCCGCTCTCGGCCAGCCCCATCATGGTGAAGTAGCTGTCCCAGTAATAAACCTCGCGGAACCGGCCGCCCGGCACGACATAGGGTTTTGGCAGCGGCAGCAGGGAATCCCATTTACCGACGCTATCCGTTGTGCGCGTCAGGACCGGCCATAGTCCATCAATATGTTCACGCAGCGACTGCCCTTCAGGCGGGACATATTTTTCACCCTCTTTCGGCAACACGAAGTTCACTTCGACAAAATGCTTCAGGTCAAAGCTGGACTGGCTGCGCTGCATGCGGTAATCCGCCAGAATCATCAGCGGATCGCCTTTCGGGACCGCATCGGCAAAGCTTTTCTGGTCGGGAAAAAGCTTCGCGCTTTGTACATCGCTGAACAACGGGCCGAGCAGAACATCCGGCGGCTGCGGTTGGGTACGGATTTGCGGATGGTCATCGGCGGCGGCGGGAAGGGTGAAAGTAACGAAGGCGCAACCCAGCGCCATCTGGATAGCAAGCAGTAACGTACGCGGACGGCGCAAAACAGGATTTATCATCTATTGTTCTCCTTTGCAGGATCGCAGCCAAAGTTTACCGCGATCAACCATATGAAAACCTTAGACGAATTTGTACCAGCCTGTGTGCAGGATGTAGCAAAAGTGACGAAAGCAGATAAATTACCTTCGCCACTGCGGATTACTCTTGCGGGTTTAAAAGCCAGGTACCGGGCTTATCGACGGATACCGTTACGCTGCGTGACCGGGTCTGGTTATGCAGCCTGATATTATATTTACCTGCCGGCAGTTGCAGGATGCCGTAGCCATTAATGGAAGGGATATTTTTTTGCGGCTCCCCGTTCACCTCCATTTCTTCGCCTTCGTTAATATGAACGTAAACGCGGGCAACCCGCCCGTTTGCGGTCGGGGAGGCTGGCGCTGTTGCAGGATCGGCTTTACTCTTCGCAGGAACGGTTTTGGTTACGGTGGTTTTGCTGTCGACAGGTGCCTGCGGCGTTCTGCCAAAAATGACTGCGCCAACGATAATCCCCGCCACGATACCCGCTGCAATCTGCAAAGGTGATTTATAGCGCTTCCACAGCGGCAACGCGCCTGCGCCAGTTTCTTCTTCCTCTACCGCAACCAGCATAGTGCCGGGTTTTTTGGCGCCCGATAGCTCACCAATATCGCCTAAGGAAATCTCCGCCAGGGCGGCAAATTCTGCAATCGACTGCGGGCGATCTTCAGGCTTGAGCGCCAGCGCACGGTCAACCGCCAGCAGTAAACTTTGCGTGTAACCTGCCGGCTGGGTCTCCGCGAGAGGTATGCAGGTGTCCTGAATGCTGCGGGCAACGCTTGCCTGCGGGCTGGCACCGGTGATAAGCGTGTAGATTACGGCGCCCAGCGCATAAATATCCGTCCACGGGCCAAGCTGGTTTTCCAGATCTTCAGTGTACTGTTCCAGTGGGGCGAAGCCCGGGTGCAGCAGCGTTTTACTTTCATCGCTCATGCCGTTGACGTTACGGCGCGAAGCGGCAAAGTTAAGCAGGAGTGGAATGCCGTTGTCCTGAATCTGAATGCTTTTTAGCGACAGGTCGCGATGAATATAATCGCCCTCGTGGAGCGCTGCGAGCGCGCTGCACAGCATAGGCAACATGTGCCTTATCCAGGCTTCGTTGATAATCTCAGGCTGCTGCTGATGCAGTTCCGCAAGCGTAAGGCCGCTGTAAAACAGCGTGGCGGTATAGGCGGTTTCGTTCAGCGTCCAGAAGCGTAAAACCTGCAACAGATTCGGATGGTTAAAATGGGCGAGCTGGCGAGCCTCCTGAATAAAGCTGTTCAGGCCAGTATTGAAGGC
>DALYUA010000314.1:0-4375 GCA_031993245.1 Buttiauxella sp.
CAACAGGCTTCAGCCTGTTGGACGTCAGGGGCATTTATGACCATGACGCCCGCAGGGTGAGCGCAGCGAATCAATCCCTCCCTCACCGCCATATTTCATGGGAAAGCCTGAGCTGACGTTCGGGCTTTTTTATTGCCCGTAACCCGATGAGGGACGGATGAGAATCCTCGACCAGGGTTCGACAACAGGCTTCAGCCTGTTGGACGTCAGGGGCATTTATGACCATGACGCCCGCAGAGTGAGCGCAGCGAATCAATCCCTCCTTCACCGCCATCTTTGAAGAAGAGCTCGCATGCCTGTGCGGGCCTTTTTCGTGCAAAATGATTCATCGCTCAAGGCTTAACCGAATACACCATAAAGAGAAAATTACGCTTGACCGGAAGGGGCTGACTCCCTATAGTAGCGCCCCGTTGCCCCCGTAAGTGGGTGACGGAAACAAAACGGTGAGGTGTCCGAGTGGCTGAAGGAGCACGCCTGGAAAGTGTGTATACGGCAACGTATCGAGGGTTCGAACCCCTCTCTCACCGCCACATTTTAAGAAGAGCCCGCATGCAAATGCGGGCTTTTTTTCGTCTGTTGCACGGCAGGGAAGCAGGAGAAATTACTTCTTCCGCTGATATTTTTCCGGCAGCGGGGGCACGGGCCGCCTGTCGTCGATTAAATGCAGAATCGTCAGTATCGGATGGCGAAACAACATTCTGTGGCCTGCCCAGCGCATAATCTGCTTCATCTCTTCTCTCCGGACGGGCTGATAACAATGAATCGGGCAGTGTTTACAGGCGGGTTTTTCATTCCCGAAGGCACAGCGATCCAGCCTTTTTGACGCATAACTGAACAGAGACTGGTAGTGCTCCGGCGTTTTATCTGCCGCTGGATTGTTTTGTTCATAAAGCTTGAGCATTTTTTGAATGGTTTTTTTCTCTCTCTCGATTCGTTTCTCTGACATAGCGATACCTGATAATTGATCGGCCCCTGACAGGCAAACATAACGTGCATTTATAATACACCTTATCAGAGGGAGAACGTAAGCGTGCCAGGCGAAAACATGGGGAGCAGGAAGGAGCTTGCGGCAAAAAGAAGAAAGCCTGAACGCATCCAGGCTTTTTAAGGCGAGGGCTTAGATATCGTTAAATGTACCCAGACGATACCCACGCTCGGCAATGGCGTATTTCAGCGAGGCTGAGGTCAGCACGTCCAGTTCGGTAAGGCGTGGATAGCAGTATTTGCTCGCCAGAATGGTGTTATCAATAAAAGAAGGGTGACACATCACTTCCAGCGACTGCTCCTCACGCGCTATAGCACGATCCAGCGTATCCAGGAACAGCGTTTGGGTAATGGCTTCGCCGTAGAAACCACTATCGAACGCCTGCGTACTTTGTGCCCCTCGCAATTCCAGTTCCCTCTTTCTTACCTCGTCACGGTCGATGCGCATGGCGACGCCCTGCTCTTTTGCAAAGGCTTCAACGAGAGGAAAAATCTGCGGGATCATATGTACGTGATGATGGCTGTCGATATGGGTTGGCAGGTGGCCAAAAAGTTTACTAAAGCGCGCAAACTGACACTCCAGCTCTTGCTGGATCTCTGCAAGCGGCAGCGTTCCCGCCTCTGCTCTCTCCCAAATCCATTTACCCAGTTCGCCCTTCTCGTCTACCAGACCCGGCATCGCAGAAAGCGGTTGCCCCAGCGTCAGCACAAAGTGCATACCTACCGCCAGTTTCGGATACGCCTTGCTCAGCGAAACCGCGTGGTCAATGCCTCCCGCGTTAACCATCGCCGTGGTTGACGTCACGACACCGTTATTGAATGCCTCAATAATGCCGTAGTTCTGCGCTTTACACAGCCCAAAATCATCCGCATTCACGATCAACAACTTATCCATAAACGCTTCCTTTAAATCGCCTTCCCCTCACGGGAAAGGCTCAGCTCGTTGGCTATTTCAGCGCGGCAATCGTCTGTGCAAACTCAGGCAGCAACGCCTCATGTGCTAACAGCATGTCACGCGCAAGTTTTTCCGCATCTTTATCGGAGTGGATGAGCGGGCTCAGGTTTAGCGCCAGCAGTACGTCATTGAGCTTACCGCTTAACGCAGCTTCGCTTGCGGCGATTTCAAAACCTTTAATGGTGTAAATCAGGCCGAGGACTTTTTCATCAAAGTGTGTGATGCGCGGCGTTGGCGTTGCGCCGTCGCGTCCAATCGTACAGGTCATTTCAATAGCCCAGTCTGCCGGGATATTATCAATGTGGCCTTTGTGCGGGAAGTTAACGTAATGCTCGGTTTGCTTGTCATTGTAGATAGCGCTAATCACTTCACATGCCGCGTCTGAATAATAAGCCCCGCCGCGCAGCTCAAGCTCTTTCGGCTTCACGTTCAGTTCTGGATTTTTGTACAGGTCGAAAAGCTGCTTTTCAACTTTCTGCACAACCGTTGCCCGCGCGCCGCCTTTGTAGAATTCACCCATCTCGATGGCCAGCATCTCTTTTTGCTTGAAGTAGTAGAGCAGATAGGAGCATGGAATAAGGTTCAGGGAACGCAGCAGACCTTCGCTGAACGGCAGGTCGAAGATATTTTTCACGCCGCTTGCTTTCAGCGTGCCGGAGGCAACGCCGTCAAGCAATTCAGCAAAGCGCGATTCGCCGTTAACCAGCACATCCCTGATGAAGACCATGTGGTTCAGGCCAAAAAGGTCAATCGATAACTCGTCCTGCGGCTGCACCTTCAGCACGTCCTGAATGAACATTTTCATGCCCACCGGGATGTTACACACGCCGATGAATTTCTTAAAGTTAATGTGACGGAATACCGCCTCGGTCACCATGCCGGCCGGATTGGTAAAGTTTATCACCCAGGCGTTGGGGCAAATCGCTTCCACATCTTTAATGATGTCAAAAATTACCGGAATGGTGCGCAGCCCTTTGAACAGCCCGCCAGCCCCGTTGGTTTCCTGGCCTAAATAACCGTGGCTCAGAGGAATACGCTCATCAAGTTCACGGGCTTTTAACTGCCCCACGCGTAACTGAGTGGTTACGAAATCCGCATCAACCAGTGCTTCGCGGCGATCGAGCGTTTTGTAGAGCGCAATGGGTACGCCTGCACGCTCAACCATGCGCAGGCAGAGATCGAAAATAATATCCTGCTTCTCTTTGCCGGCTTCAACATCGACCAGCCATAATTCAGTAATCGGCAATTCATCGTAACGTTTAATAAAGCCTTCGAGTAACTCTGGGGTATAGCTACTTCCGCCACCAATAGTGACGACTTTCAGTTTTTTGCTCATAGGAACTCCCGTACAATATCATTGCACTGCAAATTAAAAACAGCGATATAAATGAATGAGTGAAGATTATGAAGAAAATCCGCATTCATTCACACACAGGCTAATTAATGCTACACAATTGTTTCCGGTACTGCTTTGGTGTGAATGAGGTTAATTTTTTAAAATTTTTAATAAACATACTCGGGCTGCTGTATCCTGATTCAAAGGCTATATCTGTAACCGAGTAATTTGTTATCTCCAGTTGTTTCCTGGCAAAATCCACGCGTATTTCATTGATGATCTGCATGGGCGTTTTGCCATAATGGCGTTGCGTTGCGCGGGTCAGATACTCCTGTGACTTGCCAGACAGCGCCACCATATTAGACAGAGCTTTATCACCAAAGCGGGCTTTATCGTGCATTTTCTCAACGGTAACCTTCAACCAGACCGGGATATCCGTTATTACTTCCGATTCGCGATGGTGACGTAGCCGGTTAACGATATAGAAAGTCACCATTTCCAGAAATTCGTTAAACTCACCGTTTCTGAAGTTAAGCGAAGCAATCACTGATTCAATATAAGACATAAACTCATGCTTAATTTCATAGACCTGTGATGCGACAAATCGCTGCGGTAATAAAGGTAAATAGTGCTGTTCAAAAAAGGCCTTGCTGATGCCTACATTGAGTATTCTGGTCGCACCAAATTCATAAAAGCTTTGATGATGAGAACCCAGAGGGATAAAAACAAAATCTCCGCGTTCTAACAGCACTCGCTTACCATTAATATCCTGATAATAACGTCCGGTAAGGACCACGGTAAATTCGTAGTAGTCATGTTGATGCAGCCCGGAGATGCTTTCAACTTTGTTGTAGATAAAAACATGGAAATTCTGACCATCGAAGAGTTGATTTTCGCGTGCTGTCTTAATTTCCATGCTCAATACCGGTGGCTGCATTATGACTCCATACGTTATTTTATTTTTTCGTGTAGCTCAATGAGCTCCGTCACGAGTTCGCGCGCAAGCATTGAGGTCATCAGATGATCCTGCGCGTGTACCAGCACCAGGCTAACTTTGGTTTTGCCTTCGCCCTGGTCATTTTCAATCAGCTTTGTTTGTA
>DALYUA010000315.1:0-4357 GCA_031993245.1 Buttiauxella sp.
ATTTTTTGTCTTCATAGCTTGACGATTCCGCCTTGCGGAATAATAGATAACGAAAATTTATAATCTTCATTTACGCCCTGTGCTTAATCAGTTTTAACGGATAAACTCTGCTTCTTCCACCCCCGCATGTTTTCTGCTTACTATCCGGATGATTTATTTTCTGCTGAAAAATAGCCTGATTTTTATCAGCCCCTGAAATCCCGGCGCTGTTTCGTGACCGGGAACAACATCAGCAATGCATTATTTATGCTTAGGAGTTCTCTTAAACCTGTTGATTTAAAGCGTTAATCAGCACTTTTCATCCGTTGTCTGATTTGTGACGGGTCATAATTGATTGCAAAATTGCCGGTAATTACACATTCAGGAGGGTGTCCTGTGAATAAATCAATGTTAGCGGGTATAGGAATTGGTGTGGCCGCAGCACTTGGTGTTGCCGCGGCCGCAAGTATGAACGTATTTGATCGAGGCCCTCAGTACGCCCAGGTGGTGTCTGCGACGCCAATCAAAGAGACAGTAAAAACGCCGCGTAAAGAGTGCCGCAACGTGGTCGTCACGCATCGCGCTCCGGTACAGGATGAGAATCGTATCGTCGGCTCTGCTCTGGGTGCGGTAGCGGGCGGCGTTATCGGCCATCAGTTTGGTGGCGGGCGCGGTAAAGATGTTGCCACTGTAGTAGGCGCGCTGGGTGGAGGCTACGCCGGCCATCAGGTGCAGGGTGCCATGCAGGATCGCGACACTTACACCACGACGCAGCAGCGCTGTAAAACGGTATACGACAAATCAGAAAAAATGCTTGGTTACGATGTAACCTACCGCATTGACGATCGGCAGGGAAAAATTCGAATGGATAAAGATCCCGGAACGCAGATCCCGCTGGATGGCAATGGCCAGCTGGTACTGAACAAAGTCTAATTATCTGACCTGCGGCGGGTCACCGACCCGCCTGCAATATTAATGTTTGCCGCGTAACCTTTGTTGTACTCCCAGTAAGGCCTTAACTTCTGCCATCCGACGGCGAGTCAGGGCTGGAATTTCCTCTGGATCGCGCATAAACATCCGCTGAGGCCCCAGCACCACTTCGCCTAAACATCTGTCATAAAGCGGCCCGGAAATTTTAAGCTGACGACTGCTGTTGGCGTTAAGTACTTCCACCACCTCATCAGCGCCGCGGCGGTCAACATTCACAATGCGCCCATCGTGCAGATAGATTTTCATGCCTTTTTGTCCGCCCGCAGGACCTGCATATTTATTAAGGGTCAGGGTGAAAGGAATATCGCTCATCGTTCCACGGAGCATTGCGTCGCCTTCTGCGGTCGTCAAATCACCCGGCTGAATATTGTTTCCCAGGCGATCGCGCGCGTGAAGCAATTCTATGGTTAACGCTTCGCTGCCGCCAAGCCTGTGCGCAGTTTCACGCATCATCGCTAACACATGCGTACCGATATCGACAATTACGCCATCAGGATGGCGCAGTTGCCGGCTATCCGCTTTGCCCGTCGCAAAATTCAGCGCCGCCGGTTCACCCGCATCGTTAAAACCGCTTGGCTCCAGTAAAAAACCTTCAATGTGTTCGATTTCATTAATGTTTTTTATAAATTGCGTGGCATCCGTACGAACCATCCAGTGATCGAGCGCCAGAATACGCGATGCGATAGCTGGCTCTTCCAGCCATTCGCCTAAAGTAGCGAGTTGCTCAAGCGTTGCGACAACGGGTTTTTCCACCACGATTTGTGCGGTTTTGCTCTTCAGGACCGCTTCAAGCACAGGCAGATGGAGAAGCGATGGGGTGGTGATAAAGAGAATATCTAGCGGCAGCGCCAGCAAGTCGATAAGTGACTCGCAGCGCGTAATCCCACGTAGCTGACGAGCCGGGTCGGGATCGAAGCCGTAGCACTGAATTTCAGCAAGAGGAAGGCGAGCAATCGCCGGGAGATAAGCTGTCTCCACAATAGCGCCCGTACCAATTAGTCCAACCAGCATATGAATACCCTGTGACAGATAGATAATACAAATAGAGTAGCCCTATCTTTTAAAGCAGTATTGAGGGCTGGTCGAGTATGAATATGTGTGCAGCGGTAAACATGCGGGCCAGCAATCAGCGCAGGCCCCAGACCGTTAACCAGCAGGTTCTCAAGGCTGAAGCTTAGTTTGCCGACCGGTAAAGCGTAGCTGGCAATGAAATCGACGGTGTTGTAACCGCTGATTTTATTCCCGTCGGCATCGCTCAAATCAAACGTCTGCTGACTCTGCACGCGCAGGCTCCGGGGATCTGGCGCCCAGCCAACATAAGCCGTAGCTTTCGACGGACTGGCCATATCCGCACGGTTAACGGCAATCGATTTATCCGACAGCGAGTAGTACGCCGCGATCTGGTTACGTAAATTATCGCCCGTATAGCGCCAGCGGCAACTTTGATGCCCTGTAGCTTAGCCCGGGCAACGTTTACGCTGTTCACGAGCTGGTAATGCCCGTTCACCAGACGATAGTTGCCATTGCCGTAGTATTTGCCCGGGTCCGGTAACTTCACGCCCCGGGAAAAGTTAAACCACGCCTGCTGGCGCTCGGTGATGTGCATCCACAGGTCTGCGTTAAACAGGGTATTGTCATATGCCGCCAGGAATGGTGTCGGCGGAGCTGGCCTGGCCGTTTGCAATCCCTGGCTGTTGGCTATAGCTGACAAAATCATCGGCTTTGTTTTTCGTCCACCGATAGCGCCGCCGCTGAGGGCAAACCTCTCGTTGATGTCGTCGCTGGATTGCAGGAACGGCGCCAGGCTGGTGATGGAATAGCCCGGATAACGTCCGGTGATGTGGATGCTCTGGTTGTTTAATCCGCCGGAAGCATTCGCTTTCGCCAGGTCGAAGAACATCTGGTTCGAGGTAAAACGCTCATGGCCGGCGACAACGCCCTGGGTTATCTGCCAGCCGCGAGCGGCTCACTGTTAAGCGTTAACTTTGCGCCGTACCGATCGATATCCTCCCGACGGAGAGGGAGGTAAATTAACCTTTTTTCAGCTCGGGCCACAGACGAAGCGTGGTCTTCACGATACTCAACAAATCTTCATAACTTGCGTTTTCACGGGAGCTGACCGACATACCCTGAATAATGCAGCACAGGTATCTGGCGAGCGCCCGGGTATCGCTGCCGGGCGGAATTTCACCTTGCTGCTGTCTTTGCGTCAGAAAACGCACCAGCGTCTCTTCCTGCATGGCGTGACGTGCTTTAATCGTGGCCGCAATATCCTCCGAAGAGGCCGCCAGTACCGATGAAGTACAGATGATAAAGCAGCCAGAAGGAGTCTCTTTATCGGTAAAGCGCTTCGCCACCGTAAAGAGGTAATCCTCAAGCGCCTCTTCAAGCGTACGATCTTCGCAGAACAGACATGCTTCATGTTTTTCTGCAAAGCGGGCGATGTAATGGTCCAGCACGGCCCGGAATAATCCCTCTTTATTGCTGAACTCGGCATAGAGCGTCGGTGCTTTCGCGCCCGTTGCCTCTACCAGATGCGCCATAGAGGTTGCCTCATAGCCGTGTTGCCAGAACAGCGTCATGGCCTTATCGAGTGCAGCTTCCCTGTCGAACACTTTCGGTCGGCCACGGCTTTTTTTAATGCAGTTTGCGTCAGTAGACATGTTTGCCGTTTAACCTTTGTCTGATTAGTGAGCGATCATTATAAAAATTATCGCCCTCCGTAGCCAGCAGCATCTTTCTAAAAATAATTTTTTCCTATCTTTTTGAAAAACAATGTTTTTACAAATTAATTAATGGTCATTATAAAATAATATTGACCTGTGATGCAGATCACGTTTATAATTTATTTATCGATCGTTAACTAATTAAGTTAACGGCATCTAAAAACATCTGCTGAAGGTCTTTACCATGAAAAACATAAAAACGCTTATCGCGGCTGTAATGCTTAGTTCTGTCTCTTTCGCAAGCCTCGCGGCTGTAGAAGTTCAGGCTA
This sequence comes from Buttiauxella sp., assembly GCA_031993245.1. Lineage (GTDB taxonomy): Bacteria > Pseudomonadota > Gammaproteobacteria > Enterobacterales > Enterobacteriaceae > Dryocola. Next base: position 3,965 of record DALYUA010000315.1, read on the forward strand.
CGCCTGCTGACCAACAGAAAGTCGGCACCATCAGCGCAAACGCCGGGACTAACCTGGGTTCACTGGAAGACCAACTGGCTGCTAAAGCTGATGCCATGGGCGCTAAATCGTTCCGCATCACTTCTGTAACCGGTCCGAACACGCTGCACGGCACCGCTGTTATCTACAAATAACAAACGGGCGCAACCCTCAACGCGCCTGCTCTGTATGCCATGCCACAAAAAGCCTTGTCTTCGACAAGGCTTTTGCTTTTTATCAGGCCATCTTGCGTTGTTTGCGCAGATTCCGTAAACGGCTCATGCTAACGAGTATGGCTAGCAAAGTAGCGGCTGTTGCCACCCAGAGGCTGAGTCGCACCGCCAAATCTTCCTGAATCATGTTTTTCAGCGCGGG
>DALYUA010000316.1:0-4348 GCA_031993245.1 Buttiauxella sp.
CCGCACGCCCTCAGCCGCTTTGGCGAGAGTGAGTTTTGCCGTTGCCAGAAGCAGCGCTTCCGCCTGCTGGCGCGTCATCGCCGGGCCTTTGGCTATATTGCCGCTGCCGCGAGCCACCTTCATATTCAGCACGCCGGGCAGCGGATCGCTGTCAACGCCAACGTCTACAACCGTTACATCAGCTCCGGCGAGCGCGCCCAGCACGCAGACGCCGGTATTGTGGCGCGTCATATTCATAGTCTGAATCGCGGTCACTACCTGCGGCGCAACCGCCACGCCTTCCGCGTAAACGCCGTGGTCAGCACACATCACCAGAATGGCTTTGCGGCTCGTGTCCAGGCCATCTTTCAAACCCGGCATTCCCGCAAGCTGTACAGCGAGCGACTCCAGCCTTCCCAGACTGCCCGGCGGTTTTAACAGGCCGTCGATATGCTGCTGCGCGTTGTCCATTGCGTTACGATCGAGCGGGGCAATTGCCGCCAGAAGAGTAGCCAGTGTTTGCATCTGTTTATTCTCTGAATGGTTGGTCTGACGCTACAAAAGCGCCAGCAAAAAAATGACTTCGCCCAGTTCGATAGCCGCACCCAGCGTATCGCCGGTGTGCCCGCCAAGCGTGCGCTTCAGCGCCCAGGCCAGCGTCATAATAACAATGAGCGTTATCGCAAACGCAAAAATGCCCGCAGCCGACACCAGCAACACGGAAAGCAGCGCCCCGCCAGCAAGCGTTACCGCCGTTTGCTTCCCGTTTACCTTGCCGATAAACAGATTGCCCAGCCCGTTTTCCCGGGCGTATTTCTGACGATACATCAGCATAACGCAGGCGGTACGTCCGACGACAGAAGCCGCGGCCAGTATGGCAAGCATGTTGCCGCCACGCAGGGATAATTCGCTGACTGCCAGCACCTTAGCGACGAGGACAAAAATCAGCGCCAGCCCGCCGTGCGTGCCCAGACGGCTGTCGCGCATAATTTCCAGCATGCGTTCGCGGGTTCGGGCCGAAAACACGCCGTCGCAGGTGTCCGCCAGGCCATCAAGATGAAAGCCGCCCGTCAGCAGCGCCAGCGCCAGCACGTAGCCCAGCGCCGCCAGCGGCAGACCGCACCACGGCTGCAACACAACGAAGACCAGCCCCGCAACTGCCCCCAGCAGCAAGCCCACGAAAGGAAACGTGACAATGCCGCGCACGTACTGATCCACTTCCAGCCCTTGCGACCAGCGGCCCGGCACCGGTAAACGGCTCATGAATTGCAGCGTGGCAAAGTACAAACGGAAGATCATTTTATTTTTATCCCAATTCCGGAGACCACCAGCCAGACTTCCTGCGCCTCGAGCGCCAGGCGTTGATTCACTCGCCCGGCAACATCGCGAAAGTGCCTGGCCAGGCGATTCTCCGGCACGATGCCCATCCCTACTTCGTTGGTCACCAGATACACCGGCGCCGGGCTCTCAGCACAGGCGGCCAGCAGCATATCGATCTGCTGATTTACCTGCTGTTCGATTGCCACGAAATCCCATTCATCTTCAGGCGCATCGCCCGCCGCTTCAAACATGACATTGGTGATGAGCGTGGTGATACATTCCAGCAGGATCGCCTCCTGCGGGTCGTTCGCCGCACCGATAATGCTGTTTAAATCACGGTGCTGTTCTACGGTGCGCCAGTGCGCCGGACGGGAGTCCCGGTGATGCTGAATGCGGGCCGCCATTTCCTCATCAAATATTTTCGAGGTGGCGATGTACAGCACGCGTTCGCTTGAGGCGGCCAGCCGTTCCGCATGGCGGCTTTTCCCGCTACGTGCCCCCCCGGTAATCAGATACATGGTTGCTCCTGATGTTCGCGCATAATCTGGTAAATACGCTCGATATCAATATGTTCGCGCATGGCGCTGGCGAGGATATCGAACTGTTTTTGTTTATGCTGCTGATAATCAAACGACTCGCCGTCCCACGCTTTCAGCCCTTTGCGTTCACGCAGGCCGTTGAGCAGCGCACGGGTAAACTCGCCATTATCAAACACGCCGTGCAAATAGGTTCCCAACACGTTGCCGTCTGCGCTTACCGCGCCATCCACGCTGTCATAAGGTTGAGCGTTGCACTCATTCAGGCGAACAAAAGGATCAACGTGCGCCCCGCGCTGCGTTTCTCCCATATGGATTTCATAGCCCGCAAGGTTGAGCGCGGCACAGGCCTTGTAGAGACCAGGTAATGCCGGGAGCGTTTTGCCCACCACGCGGGTCGTGGTTTTCTCGCTGGCGAAGCGGGTTACCACGTCCAGCAGGCCGATACCCGGCATTTCATCCACGCCGGATTCCACCGCGTCGAAGATGTGTTTGCCAAGCATCTGGTAGCCGCCGCAAATGCCCAGAACCGCACCGCTCTTCCGATGATGCGCCAGCAGCGCTTTTTCAAAGCCGTTCTCGCGTATCCAGAGCAGGTCGCTTAACGTGTTTTTACTGCCGGGCAGAATAACCAGGTCGCAGCCCTGAAGCTCATGTGCCCGGCTGACGTAACGCAGGCGAACGTCCGGCTGGGCGGCCAGCGCGTTAAAATCGGTGAAGTTGGACATATACGGCAATTGGATCACCGCGATATCCAGATCCTTCGGCGTGTCGGCGTCGTATTTTCCGCGTTCTAAGACAACGCTATCTTCATCTTCCAGATCTACTTTAAGCCACGGCATTACGCCCAGCACCGGGACGCCGGTCAGGGCTTCGATTTGTTCGACGCCGGAGTAAAGCAGCGCTTTATCGCCGCGAAACTTATTGATGATGACACCTTTTACGCGCCACTTTTCGTGTGCGGTCAAAAGCGCGATAGTGCCGTAAATCGCAGCAAATACGCCGCCCCGGTCGATGTCTGCTACCAGGATCACCGGACATTCTGCCAGTTCAGCCATGCCCATATTGACGATATCGCGATCGCGCAGATTAATTTCAGCCGGGCTTCCCGCTCCTTCCAGCACCATCACTTCGTGCCCGGCCGCAAGGCTGCGGTAGACTTCCTGAATCTGGCTGCGCAACTGGGGTTTATAATTGTGATACGTGACCGCATCCATGTTGGTCGCGACTTTCCCCATCAATACCACCTGCGCTTTGCAGTCGCTGGTGGGTTTTAACAGCACGGGATTCATACGCACATCCGGCGCAATCCCGGCGGCCTCCGCCTGCAATATCTGCGCACGCCCCATCTCTTTGCCGTCTGGCGTGATACCCGAATTGAGGGCCATATTCTGCGACTTAAAGGGTGCGGCTCTCAACCCATCCTGAGCAAAGATGCGGCACAGCCCGGCCACCAGCACGCTTTTCCCGACGTCTGAAGCGGTTCCCTGGATCATTACTGCAAGCGCCATCGTGTCTCCTTCTCCTGATGCCGCGCCAGAGGATGGCTGTCGCTGGCAGGCGAAAAAAAACCGCCCTCGGTTAAAGGCGGTTTTAAAATATAGTGTGACCCAAAATTACTCTGGCTTCAGGTCTGGCTTCTGTTCACCCATCGCTTTGAGTTTTTTGGAAATTTCACGACGCTCTTTGGAAAGCTCGGCATTTTTGATGATGTAGTCATCAACGCGGTCTTCGTAGTCGGTCTTCATGCTGGCAATGATGCCCTGGATAGCTTCGATGCTCATGCCCGGCTTGATGTAATCGCTCAGGTTATCGAGGAGCAGAACACGTTTTGAGTTGTCACGGATTTTTTTCTCTACGTCCTGGATCTCACGCTGCAGCTTGTTCTTACGACGGAACAGACGCACAAACTCCAGAACGTCCTGAAAAGAAGGCTTAATATTTTCCATTTTTACACCCCTGCTAAATTCAAACTCGGATTCGTTAAGACAACTGCCCTAACCATAAAGGTAGCGGCTGCCGTTGACAATGGTTTATCGGTCGCTTGTCCTATCTTAACCGCAAATAATGCTGAATCGAAACCAGCATTGTAAAAGCCGCCGCCCGCCCGTTACTTGCGCAGCGCCCGGCAGATGAGCTGTGACAGTAATTCCAGCTGGCGGGCCAGTTCCAGGCTTAGCCACACATAGCCGTAGATCGGCGTTTCCTGCGGCGCGCCGCCCTTCCCCTCCTGCATCAACTGGCGCAGCTCGCTGACTATTTCGCTGAGCGCATCGGTATTGGCTGAAATAGGGGATGGATTACCCTCCTGCAAGGCAAGCGCAATGGCGCTGAGGGTTCTCTGCGTCATTTGCTGCGTGTCGCGCAGCGTGCGTGCGTTAATCATCAAAAAGTGGCTGGCTCGTGAGGTCCAGTAAGCGTTAATTTGCAGCTCGAGCGTACACACCATATTGCGGCTCACTTTCTGAATCGCTTCAAAAATCGATTTCTGAATGTGCGTCTCTTTGCTGCCG
>DALYUA010000317.1:0-4344 GCA_031993245.1 Buttiauxella sp.
CATGCACTACGCTCCTGAATCTTAAAGACAACGGCGGTGGCTACAGCTAGAATTGCAAGCTTTCGTAACTCATATCCGCTGTTGCGATGACTTCGTGTTAATCTTAACGAATGTATTTTTACGGTTTCGGCAACGTCAGTTAAATCACCCTGTGGCATCACTTCGCCGGGTAAGTTTCATCTTAGCGATGTTTTCGACGACTCAAGAGAATAAATGACGTATAAGCGATGAAACAAGCGATTTTCCTGCAAAAAGACTCGTTTTCACAGGCGTACTTAATGTGATTATCATAAGATATCTGGTTCGGGAGACACTCAAAAGCCAGCTTGCGATCCTCTTCATCCTCCTTCTGATCTTTTTTTGTCAGAAGTTAGTCAGGATCCTTGGCGCGGCGGTTGACGGCGATATCCCAACAAATCTCGTTCTCTCTCTTTTAGGGCTGGGCGTGCCGGAAATGGCGCAGCTTATCCTGCCTTTAAGTCTGTTTTTAGGGCTATTGATGACGCTTGGCCGGTTGTATACGGAAAGTGAAATCACGGTAATGCATGCCTGCGGCCTGAGTAAAGCAGTGTTGATCAAAGCCGCGATGATCCTCGCACTCTTCACCGGCGTGGTGGCGATGGTCAACGTAATGTGGCTTGGCCCCTGGTCTTCGCGCCATCAGGATGAAGTACTGGCGGAAGCGAAAGCGAACCCCGGCATGGCGGCGCTTGCACAAGGGCAGTTCCAGCAGGCCACCGACGGCAACTCAGTGCTGTTTATTGAAAGCGTTGAAGGCTCCAGCTTCAAAGATGTGTTCCTCGCGCAATTACGTCCGAAAGGCAACGCGCGTCCGTCTGTGGTGGTCGCCGACTCCGGGCATCTGTCCCAGCGTGCCGATGGCTCTCAGGTGGTTACGCTCAATACCGGGACGCGTTTTGAAGGCACGGCGCTGCTGCGCGATTTCCGTATTACGGATTTCCAGGATTACGTGGCCATTGTCGGACATCAGACGGTGGCGCTAAATCCGGACGATGCCAGCCAGATGGACATGCGAACGCTGTGGCAAAACGACAAACCTAACGCCCGGGCCGAGCTGCACTGGCGGATTACGCTTGTGCTCACCGTCTTTATTATGGCGCTGATGGTTGTCCCGCTTAGCGTGGTAAACCCGCGCCAGGGCCGTGTGCTGTCCATGCTTCCGGCAATGTTGCTCTATCTGGTCTTCTTCCTGCTGCAGACTTCACTGAAGTCGAACGCGGCAAAAGGCAAAATCGATCCGATGATCTGGATGTGGCTGGTGAACCTTATCTACTTTGGCATCGCGCTGGTGCTAAACGTGTGGGATACGGTACCGATTCGCCAGCTTCGCGCGCGCTTGCTTAAAAAAGGAGCGGCATAAATGTTTGGCGTACTCGACCGTTATATCGGTAAAACCATCTTTACCACCATCATGATGACGCTGTTCATGCTGGTGTCGTTATCGGGCATCATCAAGTTTGTCGATCAGTTGAAAAAAGCCGGGCAGGGTGAATATTCAGCGCTGGGGGCGGGGGTGTATACCGTCCTTAGCGTGCCGAAAGATATTCAGATCTTCTTCCCCATGGCGGCCCTGTTAGGCGCACTGCTGGGATTAGGCATGCTGGCCCAGCGCAGCGAATTGGTGGTTATGCAGGCCTCCGGTTTTACCCGTTTGCAAATCGCCCTTTCGGTGATGAAAACGGCCATTCCTCTGGTGCTGTTGACCATGGCGATTGGCGAGTGGGTTGCCCCGCAGGGCGAGCAGATGGCGCGTAATTACCGTGCGCAGCAGATGTATGGCGGTTCGCTGTTGACTACGCAGCAGGGTTTATGGGCGAAAGATGGTCAAAACTTCGTCTATATCGAACGCGTAAAAGGCGATAACCAGCTTGCCGGTATCAGTATCTATAACTTCACCAAAGATCGTCGTCTGCAATCCGTGCGTTATGCCGCGTCGGCCCAATACGACGCGGAACATAAGGTATGGCGGCTATCGCAGGTAGATGAATCTAACCTGACCGATGCTAAGCAAATCACCGGCTCCCAGACCGTCAGCGGCGAGTGGAAAACAAACCTCACGCCAGACAAACTCGGCGTGGTGGCGCTGGATCCCGATGCGCTGTCGATCAGCGGCCTGCACAACTATGTGAAGTATCTCAAGTCGAGCGGGCAGGACGCGGGCCGTTATCAACTCAACATGTGGAGCAAAATCTTTGCGCCGCTGTCGGTTGCGGTAATGATGTTAATGGCGCTGTCGTTTATCTTTGGGCCGCTGCGTAGCGTGCCGATGGGCGTGCGCGTGGTCACCGGCATTAGCTTTGGCTTCGTATTTTACGTGCTTGACCAAATCTTCGGGCCGCTGAGCCTGGTGTATAACATTCCGCCAATCCTTGGCGCGCTGCTGCCAAGCGCCAGCTTCTTCCTGATTAGCCTCTGGCTGATGATGAAGCGTTCGGGTTAATCAGGTTAACCAGGTCGGGTGGCGCGGTGCTTACCCGACCTGCGTCTGGCCTGGCGATTGTAGGGTGGATAAGCGAAAGCGCCATCCACGAGCCGTTATCCTTTTACCAACCCCGGCGCCTGCCACATTGATGTTGTTAACCCGCTGTCCACAAGCGTTAGCTGATCCGCATACACCTTCATCCACTTGCTTTTCATCTCGTCATACAGTTCGCGATGTTCCTGATTAGGCGTGAACTCGCGCTGCCATTTCACCAGTCTTTCGCCTGTATCAGCCATATTTTCAAACAGCCCGGCGCCGACGCCCGCAGCAATTGCGCAGCCCAGCGCCGTGGACTCTTTAACCACCGGCACGCGCACCGGCAAGCCGGTCACATCGCTTAATATCTGGCTCCACAGCGCCCCTTTCGAACCGCCGCCTGCAAAGACCAAAGAGTCAAACTCCACGCCGGAAAAGCCGGAGATCTGTTCAAGATTACACGCCGAGACGATTGCCGCATTTTCTTCCAGCGCGCGAAACAGCGTCGCTTTATTACATTTTTCAGGGTCGATGGAGAGGTTAATAAACGAAGGCGCGGCGTGATACCACTGCTTGAAATGCATCGCGTCGGAGAAAATCGGCATCACGCCGTGGGAGCCAGCCGGAACCCGCGCAGCCATATCTTCAAGCAGAGCATAAGTGTCGATACCGAGCCTTTCGGCCAGCAGTTTTTCTTCGGCGCAGAAGGCGTCCCGGAACCAGCGCATCGTCAGGCCGGTAAAAAAGCTGATGGATTCCGCCTGCACCATATTGCCGATGACGTGCGGGTTAATGCGGATATTCATCTCCGGATCGGTCTTGATGGCCGGAAGATTCACCACCTGCTGCCAGAAAGTGCCGCCCAGCACCGCCGTTTGTCCGGCTCGCACCACGCCAAGGCCCAGGCAGCCCAGCTGCACATCGCCACCACCCATCACGACTGGTGTTCCAGCGAGTAGCCCGCTTTGCTGTGCCGCTTCCTGCGTTACGCCGCCGAGCACCGTACCGGTTTCTCTGACCGGCGAGAGGATATCCGCCCGCAGACCCGCCATATCCAGCAGCGCAGGCCGCCAGTCGCGGGTTGCCAAATCAAGCATGCCCGTTGTGCCCGCATTGGAGGGATCGACCGCCAGCTCGCCGCTAAGCTTCGCCGCCAGCCAGTCGCCGATCATCGTGATAGTTGCCGCCTCGCGATAAATATCCGGGCGGTGGTGCGCAAGCCACAGCAGACGCGGCATGGCGCTTAACGCCAGCGTCTGCCCGGAAACGTGGTACACCTCGGATTCAAACTGGAAATCGTGGATCTCTTTTAGCTCGCTAACTTCACGGCTGGCGCGGGCATCCACGTTGGCACACGCCCAAATCGGATCGCCATTCCGGTCGTAAAGTACGATGCCCTCACGCATCGAGCAGCAGGAGATAGCGGTAATTGCACCGGGTGGGAGATGCGCTTTTTGCAGCGCTTCACGGATACACTGACAGGTGAGCTGCCAGTTATTAGCGAGGTCAAACTCCATCGAGCCTGGCACATCGGCCACGCTCAGGTGTTTCCATTCAGCCTGGCCGACGGCGATCTGGTGGCCCGAAATGTCGAAGATAACGGCACGGATACTGCCCGTTCCGGCGTCCAGCGCTAACAGATAACTCATCGGTTGACCCCGCAATTGTTTAGCGCGGGGTTAATCAGCCAGAGCTAACACCGCCCGCGCGGTCTCTTCTTCCGTCACCAGGCCATTGATACGGCGACCAAGCAGTGCGGCATAAATAGCGTCCGCCTTATCATGCCCGCCCGCCACGCCGACAATCGTCGGCAGATGCGAGAGGTCTTCAAGCGTCACGCCCAGTAACTCGCGGTGGATTTCCAG
>DALYUA010000318.1:0-4320 GCA_031993245.1 Buttiauxella sp.
GGCTGATAACCACAAAGAAGGAAAACCACGCTTTTTCCTTCTTTGTCAGCAATCTAAACGGCCCCTTTTGGGGCCGTTCTGCTGTTAAGGCTGGCTACTGCCGGGTAAAGAAATCGTTGTACAGCATATACAGATGAGCCGCACTCCATGAGAAGTTTGGCGCCCCCTGCTGCTGACCATTCAGCGGATTGTAGTTTTCGCGAATAGGCCCGTCTGCCACCAGCCCATTTGCATGCGCAAAGAAGCGGTTTGCCATTTCTACCGCATCAGCACGATAGCCGTAACGCTCCATTCCTTTTAGTCCAAAGTAGAGCTGATCCACCCATACGCGGCCGCGCCAGTAAATATCCGCCCCAAAGGCCGGGTTAGTGAGCGAAGCGGTGCCCAGCGGAACGTAGGTATTAAACTCTTTTGGATCTTTCATGACGCGAACCACCGCATCGGCATGTTGCTGCGTAGCTGCGCCATTAAACAGCGGTGACCAGCCTTCCGGCCCTTTGCCGCGAGCCACGATGGGCTGGCCTGCACAGCCGTTTTTCAGCGGCTTATCCTCAATACGAATGTCGTAAAAGAAGCCGGTGCCGGCATCGAACATACAGGTGTTGATATAGTCCGCGAGGTGCTGCGCATGACGATGGAATTTTTGCGCCTCATCCGTTTTGCCGAGGATTTGCGCCATGTCGCCCAGGTACTGGCTGTCGCTGTACATATAGCTGGCCTGATCCACCGATTCCTGAAGCAGCGAATAACCGAGCAAGGTTCCGTCCGGCGCGTGGTTTTCGGCAAATAAAACCTGCCAGTCTTCTCGTTTACCTCCTTTTTCCAGATAACGCTGCAACTGGTCTGGATCGATAAAGCCAAATACCGCCGCGTCGTCACGTCCGGACTCCCACGAGGCGGCAACCTGAGCGGGAATAGCAATACTGTCATAACGTCCGCTGCGCAGAATGCGGTTGTAGTTATCAAGCCCAACCAGCTTCTGCTCTTTATTACCGCGTTTAACGGTGAAGATCATTTCGCCCTGCGGCGTGTTATGGGCCTTGTCGCGGGTCGCCCCGTACTCCGGCACGCCGTTGCCGTTGTGATCGCGGTTGCGTAACCACCAGTCGTGATACGCCACCAGATGTGGATACATTTCCTCAAGCCAGGCCTTATCCCCTGTGGTTTTGTAAACTTCCATCACCGACCACGCTGCAAGGCTTGGCTTGGTGTTGCGTTCGTTCCAGTTGCTGCCATCACCGCCGCGCTCGGGGCTGGTGTTATAGGCAATCAGATCCGGGACAAAACCCGCATCCCACGGACGAAGCGGATCGTCGGTTGGTATCTGCCAGGCAAATACCGCCCGGATATTGTCTTTCGCCACCTCTGGATTGAAGTGGGCCATCGCGTAAGCCTGCTTCCAGGTATCCCACGGCCAGGTCTGGTTGCCGGAGAACCAGCGCCCGGTTACCGATGGTGTTACGGAGTCAAACTTCATCGCCCCTGCAACGCCGCGCCAGTTCCCGTTAAGCGTTTCAATGGCCTTTACCGCCACACGAGTTTGCGCCGGGGTGGCGTCAGGATTAGTTAATCCCGTCTTCAGATATTTCTCCCAGCGCTGCTCGGAGGCAGTGAGCCAGGGTTTGGGGTCGTGAAGAATAGCGGCGATTTTACCCTGTTCCTTTTGTACTTCTTTCGCCGTGAGCAAGTGGGAATAGGTGGTGTAAACGGTGGTCGATCGTGAGATGTTGGCTTTCGCCATAAAACGGTGGCCGTCGATTTGCGTGCTCATCGGCAGCGTTTTATGGATTTGATATTGTGATTCACCGGAGGTCATCAGGTTCGACGACGCGCGGACCTTGCCAAAGGTGACGGTCAGACCATCGGCGGTGGCATGTAAAGTACGGGTATAATCGGGAAACGCCTGTTCAATCGTTTTATCGGACTGCGGCTTCTGCTGCTGGTCATGATATTTTTCCAGCAGTTCGCCGTCCCACACCAGCTCCAGCGGGGTATCGGTAGTGATTTCCGTCGCCAGTAAGGAGGTGCGGGAAGTGACAAAGCGCAGCGTCAACTTCACCGTGATACCGGGCGCGGTAAGCGTCTGGATAAGCGCGCCCGGAATGCTCCAGGCCTTCATGGTAAACGCGACTTTTTCTCCGGCTTTGTACACGCTCAGGCGATCAAAATTGTTCGCCATAAAGTTAATGTACTCTTCCGTGAGCAGGGCCGGGCCAGGAAAACCGCCCATACCTGCGTGGTTTGCGGGCAGCAGATGTCCGTGCCAGGCACCGTCATCAAAAAGCGGGTTGAAGCGCTGATGTTCATCGAAATCGTAATCGAGCATCGCCTGCGGCGCACCGGTACGATCGATAACATCCCGGAACTCGTTAGCTTTTAAAGTCACGGCGTCCTGATGGGGCGTTTTGCATCCGGCGAGTAAAAGCAGGGCCGCGAGCGGGGCAAGACGGAATAAAGGTGTCATGTTGTATCCTTACCAGTAAAAATATTGCATCACGAATACCGAGTTGCTGGCGTCCGTGGTGTCGTTATGAAGATAAAAGCGGCTGTCCAGCGCGGTGGCTAATTTGCCCCCGAAATACTCATACCAGATGCCAAACTGGGCGTAGGAGGTGGTCTGGTCTTCGGCGTTATCCAGCAGATGTTTCGCGTAATTCCAGGCTGTGGAGAAATAGAGTCCCTTGGCGGGTTCGATCATGCCGCTAATCATCATCCCGTTTTCGCTACCGGCATCGTGCCCGTTGCCTTTGCCGGTGTGGTGCCAGATGCGTCCGGCCAGGTGTTTGCTCTGCAGGCCCAGTAGATAAAGCTGCCCGGTGCCGTCGGTCACCTCCAGCCCGTTGAGCAGGGTTAAATCTTGCTCAATATCGTACTGAAGATAGCCATTGATCATCGCCCGGTAGGTGTATTTGTCGGAGTAGCGGTCGTATTTACCGAAATGAAGCCAGGCTTTACTTTCGTTGACGCGGCTTTCCGGGGCGGCGGTAATGCTGTAGCGCAGATTGCCGGTCAGGTTTTGCACCTTGGCCGCCCACGTTAAATCGCGCGTGTTGGGAATGACGTAACCATATTCCGGCGTGAAGTCGCCCCACCATTGCAAATCATCCAGCGATGAATCGTTGCGCGCGCCTAAGATCCATTCGGTGCCTTTGTCGGTCCGGTAGCCGCCGTAGAAGCGGTTGATGCCTCCTTCGAAACCGCCCCAGCCGTGATCCGGCACCCAGGCATTGCCCTGATGGTCAGCCTGAACCGTCCAGCCTTCGCCGTACAGCAGCCCAAACCAGTTGCCGTGCTTCACTTCCAGGCCGCCTTCGATGTAGGTGCCGTCGCTGTATTTATGCCTATCGTCGCCGTTCAGGTAAACGCTGCCGCCCAGCCCCATCTCGCCATAAAAACGATAAGCCGTTGCGGCAGAGGTTGTGGCCAGCGGGGGAGGCTCGGGCGCCTGGTGTTCAGCCGGAACCACGGATTCTGCGGCCAGGAGCGTGCCGCCCGGTAAGAGCAGCAGGGCAAGCATAGTCCCGGAGGTAAACTTAAACATGAGTGCAGTCCTTCTTTTTATCGGTACGAACGGAGGAATGGCGCACATGTTAGTTAATATTTTACTAAAAAATACACTTAAATCGGTAAAGCGATAAGTGGATCACATCGTTATCCGATCCCCTCACGGGTGAAGCGCAGGGGTATACATGCCCCGGAGATGGCATTAAGCTATTGTTTTCGGCTGATGATTATTGGGATGTTATGGCTACATTGAAGGAGATCGCCCAGGCGGCCCAGGTATCTGTGGCAACGGTTTCACGAGTGCTGAATGACGATCCCACTCTGAGCGTGAAAAGCCAGACGCGTCAGAAAATCCTCGAAGCCGCGGAGCGCCTGGAGTACAAAGTGCCGAGCGCAAAACGTCAGGCTGGCGCGCGCCTTACTTTTGCCGCACTTTATACTCACGGGCAAGAGTTAGAGATTAACGATCCCTATTATCTGGCGATGCGCTATGGCATTGAAACCCAATGTGAAAAGCTGGGCATCACGCTTATTTCCTGCTATGACTTTAAAGGCGATCGTCCCCTTGCCGCAGCGGAAGGTTTACTGGTGATTGGTAAACCCCAACCGGCGGCGCAGGCGCTGCTGGAACAACAGGAGCTGCCGCTCGTTTACCTGGATGGCGTTATCGACGACCCGCGTTTTGACTGCGTAAACGTCGATTTATTCAGAATAAGCCGGAAGGTTATCGACTACTTCATCTCGCGCGGTTATATGCGCATCGGCTTTATTGGCGGGCGCGACGACCCGGCGTATGCGGATCAGCGCGAACTGGCG
>DALYUA010000319.1:0-4320 GCA_031993245.1 Buttiauxella sp.
CCGTGGTGCCGCCGAAGAACGCCATCGGCACGAACACGGCGGAAAGCACCATCGCAATCCCCACCAGCGCGCCCTGTATCTGGCCCATTGACTTGCGGGTTGCCTCCCTGGGCGACAGGCCTTCTTCGCTCATGATGCGTTCGACGTTCTCCACCACCACAATGGCGTCATCCACCAGTAGCCCGATAGCCAGCACCACGGCGAACATTGTGAGCGTATTAACGCTGTAGCCGAAGGCGTAGAGCACCGAGAAAGTCCCCAGCAGCACCACGGGCACGGCGATAGTGGGAATGAGCGTTGCGCGGAAGTTTTGCAAAAACAGGTACATGACGAGGAACACCAGCAGGATAGCTTCCAGCAGCGTTTTTACCACGTCTTTGATAGAGGCCTTCACGAATGGCGTAGTTTCATAGGCGATTTTCGCTTCCAGCCCATGGGGGAAATACTGCGACAGCTCTTCAATTTTGGCGCGGGCAAGTTTATCCGTCTCCATCTCATTTGCGCCCGAGGCGAGTTTGATGCCAAGGCCAGAGGCCGCCTGGCCGTTGTAGCGGCTCAGGTAGTCATATTTCTCCGCGCCCAGCTCCACCTCAGCCACATCGCCCAGCGTTACCAGCGAACCATCCTGATTCACACGCAGCGTAATATCCTTAAATTGCTGTGGCGTTTGCAGCAAAGACTGGGAATTGATTGTCGCGTTCAAAGCCTGAAGGTCAACGGACGGCGTTCCTCCCAGTTGCCCAACGGCGACCTGTGCATTCTGCGCGTTAATCGCATCAACCACATCCTGCGTGGTGAGTTGTAAACCGGTGAGTTTGGTTGGGTTGAGCCAGATACGCATGGAGTACTGGGAACCATAAGCATCCACGTCCCCAACGCCGTTAATACGGCTGAGCGGATCCTGAATATTACTCGCTACGTAGTCGGCGATATCCTGTTTATCCATACTGCCATCGGTGGAAACGAAGGCCACCATCAGGATGTTGGTATCACCGGTTTTTCTTACCGTGACCCCCTGAGTCTGCACCGCCTGCGGCAATTTACGCATCGCGGACTGCAGCTGGTTTTGCACCTGCTGCACGGCTTCATTCGGATCGGTGCCGGCTTTAAAGTTCAGCATGATCGTGGCTTGCCCGGTACTGCTGCTTTGCGACGACATATACATCAGGTTGTCGATGCCGGTCATATTTTGTTCGATGACCTGGGTAACGGTATTTTCCAGCGTTTGGGCTGAAGCGCCCGGATAGTTAGTGCTGATACGTACGTTTGGCGGTGCGAGGTCGGGATATTGCTCAACAGGAAGCGAAAAAATAGCAAGCACGCCGGTGAGGCACAAAATAATGGCCAGCACCCAGGCAAATATGGGGCGGCTGATGAAGAAATTCGCCATCTGGATGGAACCTCGTAAGCGCTGCAGATTATTGTTATGGGGGCTGCGGTCACTGTAGCCTTAACCTCAGGTCCAAACGTGGAGAAATTGAGAAGATAGTGTAAATTATCTTAGCGTGCTATTAGTACAGGCTGCCAAATTCAAGGGGTTAAACGCCACGGCTTTCCAGAAATAGCACCGTCGCCGCCACGCGTGAACGAACCTGGAGTTTACGTAATAAATTGCGGACGTGCACCTTCACCGTCTCTTCGGAAATATGCAGACCGGCTGCGATTTGCTTGTTAGACAGGCCTCTTGCCACTTCCTGCAAAACGTCCAGTTCGCGCTCGGTCAGTGTGGCAAACGTAGCGCCGCTGTGTTTGTGCGTTTTCCGGTTGCGCAAATATTCGGTGACCTGCGCGCTGAAAGCTTCGCCACCCTCTGCTCCACGGCGGATATCATCCAGTAACATTTCCGGCTCGCTATCTTTGAGCAAATAGCCATCGGCACCGGCATCAATCAGGGTGAAGACATCGCTGCGTGAGTCTGAAACCGTCAGGACGATAATACGGGCGCTGACGCCTTCCCGACGCAGGGCATTGAGCGTATCCAGACCGCTCAGTCCTTTCATGTTCAAATCCAGCAGGATGAGATCGGGACCAAGCCGGTTTGCCATGCTGATAGCCTCATTGCCGCTGCTTGCTTCACCCACCACTAAAAAGCTGTCGTCTATCTCCAGCAGTTGGCGAATACCCCGCCGCATCAAAGGATGATCGTCGACAATTAAAACCTCAAAGACGCTTTGCTCACTCATTGCTGCTCCTGCTGTTTTCATTCTTATCATTGTTATCTGACGTCGATGAACGAAACGTTATCGTAATCAACGTTCCACCCTGCGCGGGGCGGGAAATGGTTAACTGGCCACCTAACTGGGCGGCGCGCTCGTGCATAATATTCAGGCCGTAATGACCTTCCGGCTCGCTCAGGCTCGCAATTCCCTTGCCGTTATCAAGAATAGCCGCAGTGTGTTCGCCGGTAGAAGAGGTCATACAGGTTATTGATATCTCTTGTGCATCTGCATGTTTGATAGCGTTCAGCACAGCTTCACGAATAATTTGCAGCAGATGCACCTGCTGCTGCGCATCCAGCGCCTGAGTGGGCATTCTACAGTCGAGGCGAATCGTCGCATCCGTTTGTTGGCGAAGCGGGGCGATCGTCTCCTGCAGGGCCGCAGGCAGATCGGCCTGCTGTAACGTCAGACGGAACGTTGTCAGCAGCTCCCGTAATTGCTGGTAGGCATCGTTCAGAGCCTGAGAAAAATCGCCGATTATCCTTTGCGCGCGTGCATTTTCTTCAGGCACCGCGCGCTTAAGCAGCGTGAGCTGTATTCGCAAATAAGAGAGCACCTGCGCCAGGGAATCATGCAGTTCGCGGGCGATGGTCGCTCGCTCCTGCATCAGCAACAGCTGCTGATAATGTTTTTGCGCCTGGTTGAAGTAAAGGCCGCGCCCCAGCATGGTCGCCACGCTTTGCATAAGCGGCATGGGGGGCGAGCTGGCGGAAGCCTGCCAGCGGAGCTGGCCTGATTCACCGTCCTGTTGCGTGATGGCTACCGACTGCCAGGGAACGGACTCCTGCGGCGTGCCTTCGCACAATAGCCAGTTTTCTCCCACCTGCATTTCGAGGTAATCCACCTTTTCCTGCTGGCGAACAAGCTGAAGGATCTGCGTAAAACAATGTTTGTCGATAGTGCTGACGTTCAGTGCCTGAGAGCAGGAATAGAGCACGCCCAGCGTACGATTCGCCTCCTGCAGTCCCAGCGTTTTTTGCTGCACTTTATCTTCAAGGGAGCGGTAAAGACGTTGCAGTTCGTCCGCCATGCGCGTGAAGGTGTGTGCAAGCAGGCCAATTTCATTGGGCAGGCTGCTATCAAGAGGGGGATGATCAAATCTGCCATGTTCAATAGATTCGCTGGCGAGCATCAGCTTTTTGAGCGGGGCGACGACCTGGTGGCGGAAGCGGCGAAGCGTAAAAAAGACCAGCGTAAAAATGGCGATAAACCCCACCACCGACGTGGCAACGACCTGCATCATTTTTCGTTCGGCGTAATGCTGTAGCGCAAGCACAAACAGATCGATTTGCGCCACGTACCCTGCGATATTGGCGTGATACCAGTTCGTATCGCCCAGGCGGACATGATATTCCATCTTGCGCCAGGCGTCGTTAATGGCGTTGTATTGCTCACGCACTTCTTCCGGTACCCAAAAATGGCCTGGATTGAGCAGAGCCTCGGAACGCAACGACTGATTGTATTGCGCAAGGTGTTCGTCCAGATGCATGCGATCGCTCTGTAAATCGTAGCCGAGGCGATAGCTTTGCATGCGCAGCGAACCCGCCACGTTGACCGCCTCTGCGTCCCGTAAACTGCTGGCGAGCGTCAGTATCGCTATGCCTGTCGAGAGCAACGACAGCAGGACGATATAAAGGAATGCGCGGGCAAGGCTTGCCCGGACCGAGCGTTGCGCCATCACGGAACGAATAACCTCTTAAAATCTATAGTGGGCGAAACGTACCAGAAAGGCGCGCCTGCTAAAACGTTTGTTGTGGTTATTTCGGCCCAGATTCCAAAACTGAACGGCTCCATTAACGGACTGCGATCAGAATTTTCCCATTGGAGTTACATTCCACCTGTATGAAGCCGCCAGTTTCTTTAAACCACATTCATTTTTGATCCCACAACGGCATTTACCCCTTTAGGGGGATGCCGCTACCACCCCTTTGTCACATAACGTTACCCCCAATAAAAACCCGTAGAAAAATGCGGGAATAACAATGAAGTGTTTGCCGATCCCACACTCGTGGGTGGCGTTTGTGATGCAAGGATGTGCCCAATGGCTGAACTGTCCCGACGTGGATTATTGACCGGTAGCTGGCGCGGTAACGCGACGGCT
>DALYUA010000320.1:0-4305 GCA_031993245.1 Buttiauxella sp.
CTTACCGCTTCCTGCGCCAGCCGCCCGAGAATATATGCGGCGCGCACCTCAAACAGCAGCGGTAAAATATCCCCGTCCTGCAGACCGCGCTCCAGCCCGGCCATAAACGCCTGCCGATCGGTTACCTGTGACGGTAACCCGGTGCCAATCAGCGAATGATTAAACAGCAAATGATGCAGCTCGCCGGCAATCACGGTTTTAAAACTCTGCAACCTGCCCTGTTCCACCTGCACCCATTTGCAGTGGGTGCCCGGCATTATATAGAGCGAAGAAGGAGCCAGTTGCCAGGCGCCCAGTAGCTGCGTCTCTTCGCCACGCATGATATTCAGGCCGCCCTTATCGTCGACGCTGACTCCCGGCACGATCCAGGCCAGATCTTCAATTCGGGTCAGATGCCTGGCCAGCTGATTCAGCGTCAGTGGGCACGGGAGGTAGGGCACGCTGTGCCAGCCCGCATTACTTCCCACCATGCCCGCCATAATTACCGGCACCTTCTGCGCCTGCCAGCCTGCGGTAACGGCTTGAAAGATGTCGCGCGGATGGCGGCCTGCCAGACGAGTGATGCCCGCTTCCAGCTTGCGGCTGTCAATACACTGGCCCTGCTGAAAGCGCCAGGCGCGCAGATGGGTGGACCCCCAGTCAAAGGCAATATAATCATCGCTCATAGCGTATCTTTACTCCTGTGCGATAAAATTAATCGGCGTTGCGGCCGGTTGCCCACGGCTGAATGCCAGCAAAGTTTCGATCGCCCCATCGCTTTTGACCTCTTCTGAGCGGCGCTGGCGATAGAGGCCGTTAAAAGCTTATTGTTTAAAAAACGCTAAAGCATCACGATTAATTTCGATACCTAATCCCGGCGCTGTCGGGATCTGAACCACACCACTATGGTGCGCGATCGGGGTTTGCAGAATCGCCTGACGAATCGGATGTTCGGTCTGGTCGAACTCAAGCAGTGGCTGCGTGGGTGACAATGATATTGGCGTATGGGTTGGCACCAGCGCCATCCATTGCAGCGATGCGGCGATACCGATGCCGCTGCCCCAGACATGCGGATTGGTACGGATGCCAAACGCCTGCGCCATATCCGATATCTTCTTACATTCCGTTAAACCACCCGCGGCGCAGATATCCGGCTGGATAATATCCATCGCGCCAGCGCCAAGAACGTTTTTAAAACCGTAGCGGGTAAATTCGCACTCCCCACCGGCCAGCGGAATGCTGGTAGCGGCTTTAACCCGGCGGTAGCCATCGAGATCTTCTGGCGGCACAGGTTCCTCGAACCACGCAATATCGAGATGCTCAATTTTGCGCGCCAGATTAATCGCCGCCACCGCGTCATAGGCGTGATTGGCATCCACCATCAGCGCAATATCGTCGCCAATGGTGTCGCGGATGGTGCGGGTAATCTCATAATCCTCCTTCACACCGAAACCCACTTTCAGCTTCATGGCCTTAAAGCCCTGCTCAACGTAGCTGGCGGCCTCTTCCGCCAGATATTGCGCCGCATTACCGCTGTCGCGACGATAAAGACCGGTAGCATAGGCCTGCACTTCGCTGCGCATCTGTCCGCCCAGCAACTGATAAGCCGGAACGCCGAAATATTTACCCCGAATATCCCACAGGGCAATATCGATGCCGCTCAGCCCTTCGATTAGCAGCCCTTTCTGACCATGGTCGCGCAGGCGCGCATACAGATCCTGCCAGATAAATTCGCTGTTCAGCGCATCGCTGCCAATAATCATGCTTCCCAGTTCATCGACAACCGCTTTGGTGATGCGCGCCGGGCCGTAGCACTCTCCCCAGCCGCTAATACCTTCGTCGGTTTCAATTTCCACCAGCATCGCGGTTCGGGTATCGTAACGCGCGCGCGAGTAGGAAAAGGGTTCACTTAATTTTGCCGTCAGTAAATGTGTGGTTACGCCAGTAATTTTCATAATATTCTCTTAGCCGTTTGGCAAAATCAGATCGTGCATTACGCGACCATCCAGGGTATCCAGCGGTAATCCGAGTAAATGGGCAATGGTCGCTGCCGGATCGGTCATATGGTAAGGGCCGAGTTTCTGGCGATCGCGGTAATAACCCTGACGCACACCTGCGCCATACATCAGCAACGCGCCATAGTTGCTGGACATTGTGGTTTCTGCCGTAGGTTTTTGCGGACCGTGATTGGCACCCGGCACTTCTACCGGGCAAATATCTTCTCCGCCCTGGCTGACGCCCCAGACAAAACCTGAGTTATAGGCAAAAACAATATCGCCAGCACATTCACCCCAGAAGCCTATACCGACCGCATCCGCTTTCAGCAACGCCAGGCTGACCGCATTGCGCGCCACGCCGTTCTCTTCCACCTGCCAGCTGCCGAGAGCCAGTAAGGTGCGGGCGCATACCGAGTCATACTCCTGTGCACTGACGATACCAGCGGTTTCGCGCCCGGCGAGGTTGACGAAGATCTCCAGACCACCGCGCTCATCTTTGAGATACACCTGGCTGCGTGACATATCGGGTAGTCCCTGCGCATCCAGCGTGACCAACCGATGTTTAGCGAGGTAGCGATAGATATCGCACATATAGGCGTTAGGCACAGCGCCGTGGTCAGAGGCCAGCATCAGCACCGTATCGTCGTCCATCTCCTGCATCAGCTTGCCCATAGTGCGATCCAGCACCTGATAGCAGTCGCGCATTACGTTGTCATACAATTCGGCCTGCGCTGCATCATAGAAGGGCGAAGCGGGATCGCACTGACCGAGACAGTTATGATGGGATTCATCTACCAGACGGTGCACCGTCGCCCACAGCGAGAAGTTTTTGCGCTGGGTCAGCTCTAATGCGCTTTCCGCAAGCCACAGCGACTGCTCTTCCGCTTCCTGATAAGTTGCCTGGGGGTAAGCTTCCTGCGGCGAGGCTTTAACCACCCATTTACTGTAAAACGGGCCGTAAGCGTTTAACATGTTGTTGGCCAACTGGCGGTTCTCCGACAGGCGCTGGCGGTCAGTCACCTGGCTTTGCAGGATTTCCACTTCGTCAGCCTCCGGGTTAAAGCTGCCGGTAAAGAAACGTACGCTGCCCGTGATATCGGCATCCTGCAAGGAGATCCAGGCGCTCCATTTACCCACTTCAAGCTGAACCACCTGCCCCGCCAGCTGCAATACGGGTTTTCCTTGTTGACTGACCAGAATCGCGGTAAGCCTCTCGCCTTTATTACCGTTCATGGTTAGCTGATAGCCCTCCGGTAGCGGCGTTAAGGGTTGCCATGCGCCCTTATCGTGATAGGCCAGCGCTGACGTTGGTGGCCAGCCTAGCTTTTGCTGCTTGATCTGTTTATTGCCGGTACGGGCGCTATAGCGGGTGGTATGGCCCATTGGCTTAAAGATCTCGCCGGGCCAGGCTGCGCTTCTGCCCCAGTAGGGGGCGAAGCTGAAATGTTCTTTATCCGCTGCAATACTCTCTGGAAAATGCACCAGCGAGGCGCGTAAATTATGTTTGCTCATCTGCTCCAGCAAGTTGCCGGTGCGGGCGTTGTCCGGCGGCATTCCCTGGCCCAGCCACGAGGTGCCCACCGCCTGTCCGGCGAGAAACGTCACCCAGTTGATATCTCCCCACGCCGAGATAAACGGCAACAGCTCGGTGGCGGCACCACGGTCCAGCATCTGTGCGATATGGGGCAGATCGCCATTCTGTACATAGCGTTTCAACAACGGCATTGATAATCCGTCCACGCCAAAAACAATGACTTTACGCATTCCGGAACTCCTCATAAGTTTTTTGTCTATCCGTTTATCCCTGCGCGAGGGAGAGCGATAGCCTTCTGATAATCGACTTTATTTTCAATTAAGCTTTGTAGCAGGCTATCCAGGCTGCTTCTGATATGTTTGCGCATCACTTCTTCTGCGAGTTCGCCATCTCTTGCTTTAAGCGCAAAAAATATTTCCCGGTGCTCGCGCCATGACTGATATTTCCGGCCGGGCAAACTGCTGGTTATAAGGTGGAACATCTGTAAACGTTCCAGATGGATACTCATTACCTCATTAATCAGCCCATTGCCGGAAAAGCGGAAAATAAGAGAGTGTATCGAGTCACCGGGATCGTCGACGGCCTCTTCATTTTCTTCTAATAGTCTCTCCAACGAATCAAGGTAACGCTCCATTTTTTGCAGCTCTTCATCGCTGATATGCGCTGCAGCATGGCGCGCGGAGATGCCTTCCAGCGCCTCGCGGATCACATACAGCTCCTGAATATCACGCAGTTTTATTTCACTGACAAACCAGCCTTTTCTTGGCGCCAGCTCAACAAAATGTTCCTGCTGCA
>DALYUA010000321.1:0-4297 GCA_031993245.1 Buttiauxella sp.
TCCCGGTATCAAAGCGCCAGATATGATCGAAAATGCGCATGATGCCGGGTTTGCCGTGGCCTGACATAGCCACAGCATGAAAACGGTGCTGATGAGCCTGCTTTAATCCCTTTACCTTGCTTATTACCTCATCCGGCAGCCGCTGGGCGATAAAATCTGAAATTACCACTGCGTCAGCATCGAACCACTCGCTGCCCTGCATTTTCTCGACTATTGCCCGAAAGCAGCTTGCCAGATCGGTGCCGCCGCGAAAACGCTGGCTGAGGAAACGGATTGCCTGCTCAATGCCGTCGCGTCCGCAAACCTCGTAGCGAACCACTTCGCTGGAAAACAGCATAATGAAGCAGCGACGGTTATCGGCAAGCGCTATGCGCATAAGGGCAAGACAGAACGCCTTGGCGCACTGTTCATTAAAGCCGCCCATTGAGCCGGATGTGTCCACGCAGACGATAAACGGGCCGCGCGGCTGCTCATCGAAATCCTGATGAGCGACGGGGCGCTCAACTAATTTCTCACGCCAGGCATCGCCGTGCAGGCGATACGTAAGCAGCTGCTTTTCCACCAGTCTGCGGTAGAACTCAAACTCCAGTTCGGTAATGCCAAGCGTCGCCAGCTCCGGCGGCAACAATCGCAGAATATCGTCGCTGCGCTGCAGGCCGTCTACCTGTTCAGGCACCGTGGCCGGCTCGCGCACCATTATGCGCCAGTTCTCCATAGGGGAATCCTTTCTCGGCACGGCTTTAGCCTCTTTCGAACGCCCGAGTTGTTCAGCCAGCTTCATTAATTCAGGCTGGCTGGCAAGAAACTCGCCGTACTGCACGATTAACTGGTAGTCGCCGCGCTTAAGCGCCCCGGCACTCATATCCCACAGCCGGCTGGCTGTGTTATCGTTTTCTGACAATACGGGTTCCAGCTGGCCGCTTAACGCCAGACGAGCCTGCACTTCCGCCAGCAATCGATCGCGCTCGTCTTCAAGCAGCTGTTGATTTAGCGAGGTTGCCTGAACCACCAGGCTCAGACGCCAGCGCTGCAGAAACAGGGTCTGCTGTGCCGGAGTAAAGTGAGGATGTTCCGCCACCAGCGCCTGCGCTTGTCCAAAGAAAGGAGAGTTGACACGCTTTAACAGAGCCAGTATTTCAGGCTGCTTTACAATAAGCTGGCTGGTGGTGAGCAGCTGGCTTTCCTGATAACACAGTACTTCGCTTGCCAGCTCCGGCGGCACCTTTGTGTCGTGGATCCTGGCCTTAAGCAGTTCCCGCCAGCGCGGGATATCCTGCGTGACAGCATTTTTAAACCGGGGGAATTTTTCAAAGAAGATTGCCAGCTGGGGCGCTGCCAGCAAAGTCAGTATTATCTCTTCTACCAACTCTCCTTCACTGATAGCCAGAATGACGTCGAGCGTCTCCAGGCTCAGCATTATTGCCGGGCCTCTTTGATCTGGGCGGCGACGTCCTGCAAGCTGGCTTCGATCTTGCCCAGCCAGTCATTCTGGATAAACAAGCATTTTTGCCGATCGTTAAAACGTTCGTGCTGCTGGTGAAGAGAGGCTTCAAGATCGTCGAACTGCTGTTTGAGCTCATCCGGCATCCCCTGCTGCTGTTTGCCCGGCACCACCAGCCGGGTTCCCTGCAGGCTGACATCCCTGATAACCAAATGCTGCGTGGCGTCTACTTCCAGATTCAGCGCCTGGGCAAATCCGATGCCGTTAAGCTTCCCGCGAATTTCTCCACCTTTTACCAGCCACTGCGCCAGCGACTCGCGGTTTATCGCGACGTGGATGACTTCTATATCGTGTAGTTTCAGCGGCTGCTGAAGCAGCAATGTCAGGGATTCGCCGATGAGATAGTCGGGAAGCTGGTAGTGGGGGCGACGGTTAAACATCCCGCCCTGTTTGCTTACGGTGATGGCGTCCCGGTCGCTATGCTGCTGTTGCGCCTGGATGCGGCGCTGTACGATAGTCCCGAGCTTGCTGAGCATCGCGTGCTGCTGCCAGGCCTTCCCGGTCATCAATATTTCCAGCTGCTGCTGCATCAGGTTCATGGCGGCCGTGTCGTGCCACAGGCAGTCCTTTAACAGAATAAGATCGACAGGCGCGACGGCGTTCCGGCCGCTGAAAAAGGCGCTGGCCTGCAACAGGCGAATCGCCTTTTTCCAGCGTCGGTCGGAAACATAAGGCGCACCCGCCAACTCATCAAGCTGCTGGCGCAGGGTGAAGATCAGTTCAAAGACATCATCAGGCAGAGCGACTTTGCCGATCTCCTGCTGCCAGGCGAAATACTCTTCGTCACTCACCTGCAGGCTTTCCGCCACGGGATTTTCGTTTTCATCCTGCTGGCTGACGAGCATCGAGCGGAAATTACCCTTCTCCTGCACCTTATCGAGCCACAGGCGAATCAGCATTCGGTCATATAAAGCTTCGAGACTGCTGTCGGCTTCGGGAAGTTCATTGGAAGCGGCCACCAGCAGACGCATCGGGATTTTCGCTTCGCTGGCTCCGTTTCTGAAACGGCGTTCATTGATGGCGGTGAGTAAGGTGTTAAGAATGGCCGGCCCCGCCTTCCAGATCTCATCGAGAAAGACAATTTCCGCTTCCGGCAGGTAACCCGCGGTGAGGCGCTCGTAGCGTCCCTCATCTTTCAGCGCCTGGATAGACAGCGGCCCGAAGACTTCTTCCGGTGTGGAAAAGCGCGTCATCAGATATTCAAAAGCACGGGCGTGCCTGAAGGCAAACTTAAGGCGGCGAGCAATGAGGCTCTTTGCTATTCCCGGCGGCCCTAATAAAAAAACGCTTTCCCCGCTCAGCGCCGCCAGCAGGCAAAGCCGAATGGCGTGTTGGCGTTCAAAAAGTCCTTTTTCAAGCGCCTGGCTGAGACGTGAAATTCTTTCCGCCAATAAATGTGATTGAGCCATAATTAGCTTTGCGTCCTTACGTGGTTATCGCTGTGCGGGAAGGCGAGTATATCGCTTCTGCATAAGCCCGTTAACGGATTGATGAACTGACCTTTTTTCTCTGACCTAAGTTAAGCCATTTGCATTTAAGGATACGATTTCCGCCATTATCGTGCATACTGTGCGCCTTTTTGTGGGCCAAGGGACTAAGCACACGCTTTCAGGATTCCAACAAAAGATTAGTCTATGAGCGCTGATAATAAACAATCATTGCCGGCGATTACGCTGGCTGCAATTGGTGTAGTGTACGGGGATATTGGTACCAGCCCGCTTTATACCCTCCGTGAATGTCTGTCCGGCCAGTTCGGATTTGGTGTAGAACGTGAAGCCGTATTCGGCTTTTTATCTTTGATTTTCTGGCTGCTGATCCTGGTCGTCTCCGTTAAATACCTTACTTTTGTTATGCGGGCGGACAACGCCGGTGAAGGCGGGATTTTAACGCTGATGTCTCTGGCGGGGCGTAATACTTCAGCAAGAATGACCTCGGTGCTGGTGATCATGGGTTTGATCGGCGGCAGCTTCTTTTATGGTGAGGTAGTGATAACCCCGGCGATATCGGTGATGTCGGCCATTGAGGGGCTTGAAATAGCCGCGCCGCAGCTTGATACCTATATCGTTCCGCTGTCGATAATCGTACTGACGCTGCTGTTCATTATTCAGAAACACGGCACGGGCATGGTGGGCAAGCTGTTCGCTCCGGTAATGCTGCTCTGGTTTCTGGTACTGGCCGTGCTTGGCGCACGCAGTATCATTGCTAATCCGGAGGTGCTGCAGGCGCTGAACCCTGCATGGGCTGTGCATTTCTTCCAGGAATATAAAACGGTTTCGTTCTTTGCTCTTGGCGCAGTCGTGCTTTCGATTACCGGCGTGGAAGCGCTGTATGCGGACATGGGGCACTTTGGCAAGTTCCCGATCCGCATTGCGTGGTTTACCGTGGTGCTGCCGTCGCTGGTGCTGAATTACTTTGGCCAGGGGGCGTTGCTGCTGAAAACGCCGGAGGCAATCAAAAACCCGTTCTTCCTGCTGGCACCCGACTGGGCGCTTATCCCGCTGATGATTCTGGCTACGCTTGCTACGGTTATCGCCTCTCAGGCGGTTATCTCCGGCGTCTTCTCTTTAACGCGCCAGGCGGTACGTCTGGGCTATCTGTCGCCAATGCGCATTATCCACACCTCGGAAATGGAGTCCGGGCAGATTTACGTTCCGGCAATTAACTGGATCCTCTATATCTCCGTGGTGATTGTGATTGTCAGCTTCGAGCATTCCAGCAATCTGGCGGCGGCCTACGGGATTGCGGTAACCGGCACCATGGTGCTGACTTCTATTCTCCTGTGCACCGTGGCGCGCA
>DALYUA010000322.1:0-4273 GCA_031993245.1 Buttiauxella sp.
CAGGCCTGCTGCACCTGCTCTACCTTCAGCATCTGCACGCGATCGCGATGCGGATCGATAGCCATTTTCTCCAGGCGTTTTTCAATCGCCTGCAGGTAGCGCAGCGTATCGCCAAGGCGTTTGTAGCCGTTGCCGGTAACAAAGCCGCGGTATACCAGGCCGCTCATCTGCGCTTTCACATCCGACAGGCCAAGCGCCATCGACATGTCCACGCGCCCTTTCAGCCGCTTATTGATATTGAAAACGGCGGTGAGAATTTGTTCGACCTGTTTCGCAATATCCACCACGGTGTCGTTCAGTTCCGCACGCACTTTTTCATGCAGCGCGGCGAAACCTTCTTCCGTCCACACCGGGCCGCCCGCCTGGGCAATCAGTTTGTCAACGCCGCAGGAGATACAGTCGTCAATCAGATCCAGCACTTTGCCGTAAGGGTTAAAGTACAGGCCTAGCTTGGCTTTGTTCGGCAGCTTCTCATGCAGATATTTGATCGGTGATGGAATATTCAGCAGTAAAAGCCGACGTAAACCGCGCCACATCGCCTGCTGCTGTTCGAGCGGGTTATCAAAGAGTTTGATCGCCACGCTTTCTTTTTCATCCACCAGCGCCGGGAAGGCCTTCATGCGGTAATTGCCGCGTTTTTGCTCATAGCTTTCCGGGAGCTTGCCGAAGCTCCAGATATGCAGCCCGCTTTGCTCAATGCCATCATCGGCGACGGCAGAGAGCGTCTGCTGAACTTTGTCCTTCAGCCCGCCTCTTAGCTCGCTGAGATCTTTGCCCTCTTTAAGCTTTTTGTTGTGCTCGTCTACCACCCGGAAGGTCATTTTCAGGTGATCGGGCACCTGCTCCCAGTGCCAGTCTTCCCGATCGATGGTAACTCCTGCCATGCGGCGGAATTCACGCTCTAAACTGTCGAGCAGCGGCAGCTCAAGCGGCGTAGCGCGGCCCAAAAACGCTTCGGCATAGTTCGGCGCAGGTACAAAATTACGGCGTACCGGTTTCGGCAGCGATTTGATCAACGCAATAACCAGTTCCCGGCGAACGCCCGGAATTTGCCATTCAAAACCAGCGTCTTCCACCTGGTTTAACAGCGGCAGCGGAATATGTACCGTTACGCCATCGGCATCGGCGCCCGGTTCGAACTGATAGGTCAGACGCAGCTTGAGGTTGCCCTGATGCCAGAAGTTCGGGTAGTCCAGCTTGCTGACCTGCTCCGCGCCCTCTTTTATCAGCATGCTCTTTTCGAAATTGAGCAGGTCCGGCGTCTCTTTGCTGGCTTTCTTCCACCAGCTATCGAAATGGCGGGCAGAGATCACGTCGTGGGCGATGCGCTGATCGTAAAACTCAAACAGCGTGTCGTCATCCACAAGGATGTCACGGCGGCGGGATTTATGCTCCAGCTCTTCCACTTCATTGCGCAGCCTGAGGTTTTCGCGGAAGAAGGCGTGACGCGTCTGCCAGTCGCCTTCAACCAGCGCGTGGCGGATAAACAGCTCCCGGGACAGGGCCGGATCAATCTGGCTGTAGTTTACGCTGCGTGCGGCAACAATCGGCAGGCCGTAAAGGGTAACCTTTTCGGTTGCCATTACCGCGCCCTGCGATTTCTCCCAGTGAGGTTCACTGTATGAGCGCTTAAGCAGGTGCTGCGCCAGCGGCTCAACCCATTCCGGATCGATACGCGCGGCAATGCGTCCCCACAGGCGGCTGGTTTCCACCAGTTCGGCGACTATCGTCCACTTTGGCGGTTTTTTGAATAAACCGGAGCCTGGGAAGATAGAGAAACGCGCGTTACGCGCGCCGGTGTATTCCTGTTTATCAGCATCTTTCTGGCCGATATGGGAAAGCAAACCGGTGAGCAGCGCGCAGTGCACCGAGCGGAAGTCTGAAGGCTCGCTGTTGATCGGCAGGCCAAGCTCTTTAACCACCTGGCGCAGTTGGGTATAGATATCCTGCCACTCACGCACGCGCAGGTAATTGAGATAATCCGTTTTGCACAGGCGGCGGAACTGGTTAGACGACAGCGCTTTTTGCTGCTCGCCGAGATAATTCCACAGGTTCACGTAGGCGAGGAAGTCGGACTCTTTATCATGGAAGCGGCGGTGTTTTTCGTCGGACGCCTGCTGCTTATCCATCGGGCGCTCACGCGGGTCCTGAATGGAAAGCGCGGAGGTGATAATCATCACCTCGCGCACGCAGCCAAACTTCTGCGCTTCAAGCACCATGCGCGCCAGACGCGGGTCAACCGGCAGCTGGGAAAGCTGGCGGCCAGAAGGCGTCAGTTTATAGACGCTGTGCTCTTCGTCGCTGGTAATCGCGCCCAGCTCTTCAAGCAGACGCACGCCGTCCTGAATATTGCGTTTATCCGGCGCTTCTACAAACGGGAACGCGGCGATATCGCCCAGGCCCAGCGCGGTCATCTGCAAAATAACGGATGCCAGGTTGGTGCGCAGGATTTCCGGGTCGGTAAATTCCGGGCGCGACAGGAAGTCATCTTCCGAATAAAGACGAATACAGATCCCTTCGGAGACGCGTCCGCAGCGGCCTTTACGTTGATTGGCGGAAGCCTGGGAAACCGGCTCAATCGGCAGGCGCTGCACTTTAGTGCGGTAGCTGTAACGGCTAATTCGTGCCGTACCCGGATCGATGACGTACTTAATGCCCGGCACGGTGAGCGAGGTTTCCGCCACGTTGGTCGCCAGCACGATGCGCCGCCCGGCGTGGGACTGGAACACGCGGTTTTGCTCGCTGTTTGACAGTCGCGCATATAAAGGCAGCACTTCGGTATGCGGCAGACTCAGCTTATTGAGCGCATCGGCCGTATCACGAATTTCCCGCTCGCCGCTCATAAAGATCAGGATATCCCCTGCGCTTTCGCGGCCCAGTTCGTCCACGGCGTCAAAAATGGCCTGCAACTGATCGCGATCGGTATCGTCTGCATCTTCAACAATCGGGCGATAGCGCACTTCCACCGGGTAAGTCCGGCCGGAGACTTCAATAATCGGCGCGTTGTTGAAATGCCGCGAGAAGCGCTCCGGATCGATGGTCGCCGAGGTAATAATGATTTTCAGATCGGGACGACGCGGCAGAAGTTCACGCAGATAACCGAGCAGGAAGTCGATGTTCAGGCTGCGCTCGTGTGCTTCATCGATAATGATGGTGTCGTACTGCATTAGCAGGCGGTCCTGCTGGATTTCCGCCAGCAGGATACCGTCGGTCATCAGCTTGACCAGGGTATTTTCACCGACGCGATCGGTGAAACGTACCTTATAGCCTACCGCGCCGCCCGGCTCGGTTTGCAGCTCTTCCGCTATACGGTTGGCAACGGTACGCGCCGCCAGACGACGAGGCTGCGTATGCCCGATAAGCCCTTTGATGCCGCGCCCAAGCTCCATACAGATTTTTGGCAGCTGCGTTGTTTTACCCGAGCCCGTTTCCCCCGCGACAATGACGACCTGGTTATCACGAATAGCCTCCAGAATGTCTTGCTTCTTCTGGCTGACGGGCAGGTTTTCTGGATAGGTAATCTTCGGACATGCCGCTTCGCGCAGCAGAACCTTACCGGTCGCAGCGTCCATCTCAAGAGCCAGCGCGTCAAAGACCGCCTGCTGGGATTCAGGATTTTTCACCTTCTTCGCGCCATGAATACGACGGGAAAAACGCTGGCGATCGCGCAGCATCAGGTTTTCTAAGCGGGAAGATAATGAGGAGACTGAAGGTTTTGTATTTTGCATAGCGTCATCATCGTGGCAGAGCATTGCCGGAAAAGTCTTTTGCATGAATTACCCGTAGATTACCACATCGTCTTCATCGACGCCTTGTTCAATAAAATCGAACATAGAGTTCGATATATTGCGCTATCACTGTAATCGGATTGTGAATAGAGTAAGTCCCAGCGAACGGGCAATCTGTCCGAATGACCAAAAACAAAGGAATCACCCATGAGCAAAGTATTAGTTCTTAAGTCCAGCATCCTGGCAGGTTACTCCCAGTCTAATCAACTGTCCGACTATTTTGTTGAACAATGGCGTGAACAGCACCCTGCTGACCAAATCACCGTACGCGATCTCGCTGCAAATCCAGTTCCGGTGCTGGATGGCGAACTGGTTGGCGCGCTGCGTCCGAGCGATGCGGCACTGACACCGCGTCAGCAAGAAGCGTTGGCCCTGTCTGACGAACTGATCGCCGAGCTGAAAGAGCATGACGTGATTGTGATGACGGCGCCTATGTACAACTTTAACATTCCTACTCAGCTGAAGAACTACTTCGACCTGGTAGC
>DALYUA010000323.1:0-4249 GCA_031993245.1 Buttiauxella sp.
CAGCGCGACCAGTTCGCCGGTAATCAACACGCCTGATTGTCCCTGCGAGAAACCGCTAATGGCGGAAATGAGCAGGCCAAAAGTCAGGGCATTCATCATGGCGCTCGGAATATTAAAACGCTGTCCCTGGGCTTTTTGCTGATTCGGCGGCAAATAACGCAGCGATAAAATGAACGCCAGAATACCGATGGGGACGTTTATTAAAAACAGCCACTGCCAGGACGCTATGGAGAGTATCGCTGCCGCGACGCTTGGTCCGGCAGCCGAAGAGACGGCAACGATAAATGAGTTAATGCCCATGCCGCGCCCAAGGAAACGTTGCGGGTAAATAAGCCGAATCAGCGCGGTATTTACGCTCATTAGTGCGGCACCGCCGAAGCCCTGAAGTACGCGAGCTACGGTTAACATAGGAAGCGAAGTGGAGAGGGCACAGAATAATGACGTCAGGCAAAAAAGCACCAGGCCGCACTGATACACCCGACGATAGCCAAAAAGATCGCCCAAAAACGACATGGATAACAGCGAGACAATAATGGCGATTTGATAGCTGTTTACTACCCAAATAGATTCTGCCGGGCTGGCGCTAAGATCGTGGGCAATTGTCGGGAGGGCAACATTGACAATAGTGCCATCAAGCACCGCCACAGTAATACCCAGGGCAATAGTTAATATAGCGCCATAACGCCTGGGCGTCGGCAGTCCATCGGGGAGAGTTGTATCCATATGAATAGTGTGAGTTTATGGGTATTATTTTATGAATAATTATTTTAGCATTGATATTTCTGTAATATGTCGCAGTTTTGTAACGAAATAGCATAGATGCATTGCGATAGACCGGGCGTCAATTTATACTAAAAACCGGTTCTGATTTTTATAAAACACATGCGATCGAGGTGATGAATGGCAATCGCAGATCTGGATAAACAACCTGATTCTGTCTCTTCTGTCCTGAAAGTTTTTGGCATCTTACAGGCTCTTGGCGAAGAACGTGAAATTGGTATCACTGAACTTTCGCAACGCGTCATGATGTCAAAAAGCACCGTCTATCGCTTTTTGCAAACCATGAAGTCGCTGGGTTATGTCGCTCAGGAAGGCGAGTCGGAGAAATATTCTCTGACGCTGAAATTGTTTGAGCTGGGCGCGCGTGCGCTACAAAACGTTGATTTGATTCGCAGCGCAGACATTCAAATGCGTGAGCTTTCGCGTTTGACTAAAGAGACGATTCACTTAGGTGCTCTGGATGAAGACAGTATTGTCTACATCCATAAAATCGACTCTATGTATAACCTGCGCATGTATTCCCGCGTGGGGCGCCGTAATCCGTTATACAGTACTGCAATTGGTAAAGTGCTGCTGGCGTGGCGCGACCGTGAAGAGGTGAAAGAGATCCTTGCGGGCGTGGAATATACGCGCAGTACCGACCGCACGATTATGAGCACCGAAGAGCTGCTTCCGCTGCTGGACCAGGTTCGCGAGCAGGGCTACGGGGAAGATAATCAGGAGCAGGAAGAAGGGCTGCGTTGCATTGGCGTACCCGTATTTGACCGTTTTGGTGTAGTCATTGCCGGGTTGAGTATTTCTTTCCCGACTTTGCGTTTCTCAGAAGACCGTTTGCACGAATACGTTGCGATGCTTCACGATGCCGCACGAACTATCTCCAGACAAATGGGTTATCACGATTATCCTTTCTGACAAATGCTTAAAAAAACGCCGCTGAATGCGGCGTTTTTATTAGCGGCCATCGTCAATGACGGTATCGTATTTACGCAGAATCGGACAATTAGTAAGTCCGATAATCCCACTATCGGTGTGAACGAACTGGGCCGTAACGACATCGCGCGCGGTTAAGTATTTACATTGTAAGCCCAGACCTGCGGCATTCTCGTTACTGCCAATCAATACGCCATAGCCCGATAAGAGCAAACCGATCCACAAAAGTGCTATTACAATAATGGCGCGGATCACCATACGCATAGAAACCTCATTTTTTGCTGTGTAGTCGCCTCTAAGCGTAGTGGATTGTTTTGCATAAACAATATCAGGATTCCTAATCGTTAAATGCAACCGCAGTTAAGCCAGGTTTAATTTATCAGTGTTACGCTGGAAGCAGATCAGAGTTGACGTGGAGAGATGAGTGAAAAAGTACCGATGGGTTATTCTGGGGGCAATCGTGGTCGCCTGCCTGCTCTTATGGACCCAAATGGTTAACGTGTTGTGCGATCAGGATGTACAGTTTTTCAGCGGCATCTGCACAATCAATAAATTTATTCCCTGGTAGGATATTTTTGATCTCCAGGATGATTTCCTTGCGCCCGGGCAGGTGTAGAATACGCGTTTTGTTGAGGTGGTATGATGAACGAACTGAACGTTGGTATTTTTAACATTGCGTCTCTGGCAGTCTCCCTTGTTGTGCTGTTAATTGGTCTGGTGCTGTGGTTCTTTGTTAATCGCGCCAGCAGCCGTGCAAATGAGCAAGTCGCTCTGCTTGAAGAACTGCTCGATCAGCAAAAGCGCCAGAATGCTCTGCTGCGTCGTTTGTGCGAAGCAAACGAGCCCGAAGTAGAGAAAAAAGCGACGGCGGCGGTAGATAAAAATGAAGAGGACGATTTTGTCCGTCTGGTCGCAGAGCGGTAACGTTCTGTCGGATGGTTGACTGTTTTTCTTTCAGGAGCCGGTATGCCCTGGAAAAATCCCTGGTTCGATCCCGAGCTGCCACACCATCTCCCCGATGGTTTTCGCAATCTGCATTCTCTGCAACGCCAGCCGGGTGACGTTAAGCGCTGGCGTGAAGAACGAAAAGCACAGGGGCTTCCGCATCCTCCGGCCGGAGGATATCCGGCTTTTGTTGAACGCTGGTGGCAAAAAGCTCAGGTAAGCGGTGACGATGACCGTGTCTGGTGGTTAGGGCACGCGAGTCTGCTGTTACGTCTGCAAGGGCAATATTTGCTCACTGATCCGGTTTTCTCCCGGCGCGCCTCTCCGTTCTCCTTTGCAGGTCCTCTGCGTAAAACGCCGGTTTCACTTCGTATTAATGAGCTTCCCCAGCTTGATGCGGTGCTTATCTCCCATAATCACTACGATCATCTCGACCGTGCAACGGTGCGTCAGATTGCCAGGCGCTTCCCCGACGCACATTTTTTTGTGCCTCTGGGGTTAAAGAGATGGTTTACAAGACGCGGTATTCGTCATGTGACCGAGCTCGACTGGTGGCAGGCATTAACCTGGCAGGGGATGGCCATTACCGCTGTTCCGGCACAGCACTGGAGCATGAGATCGTTATGGGATCGCAATCGTAGCCTGTGGTGTGGATGGGTTATTGAAACAGCGCGGCTACGCTTCTGGTTTAGCGGCGATACAGGGTTTTCAAGCGATCTGGCGGACATTGCGCTGCGTTTAGGCCCGCTTGACGCCGCCGCTATTCCGATTGGCGCCTATGCGCCGCGCTGGTTTATGGGCGCTCATCATATGGATCCTCAACAGGCCGTTACCTTATGGCAGCAGATCGGCCGTCCTGTGACGATACCCATTCACTGGGGAGTATTCGAGCTTGCTGACGAGCCGTTAGATCAGCCGCCGCAGGAGCTGCTTGCGGCCCTCTCGGCCGCTGGCGAAAAGATTGACGGCTTTTCACCGTTCATCATTGGACAAAGCGCGGCCTTATTTAAAAATAAGTAATAGTTATTATTGCAAGGTTATATTTTTTATTTTAGCTGAAAAATGAGCTGCTCATTTTGCGGCATACATTATAGCGAAACGTTTTTATTGCCTCATGGTGAAGCACAGCGTCATTAAAGTTTCATTATTTTTACACGTTATTATCGATTAACTGTGCAAGCTTTATTCTATTTGGGCTCTCATTGAGAAATTTTTAACCCGATAATGAAAATGGTCGCCTTGTATTGCGTTTTATTTGCATACTTATGCAGTAAACGGCATAGGTTTAGTAAAGGGGTCGGCACCTTTTTAAGGCTTCGCCTGGACGAAGTAAGGCCTTTGAGCTATGGTAAAAAAGTTGTCTGAATCTTGCTGTTGCAGGCACAGCGGCAAGCGCGAGCTTGTGAAACGTTTTATTCATAAAGTGTACGTTTGTTTTTTATAGGCAAATGTACAGTTTTTGGAATCTGTGCGGCAGATCGATACGTGCTTAAAAATGGCTTGCCATTGTTTACGTTGTATGTGATAACACTTTGGGTCAAACGAGGTACAGTTCTGTTTATGTGTGGCATTTTCAGTAAAGAAGTCCTGAGTA
>DALYUA010000324.1:0-4240 GCA_031993245.1 Buttiauxella sp.
GGTGAAGGGCACGTCCGGATACTGCTCCATCAGATGTACCATGCTGTTACCCACTTCACAAATCAGAATCCCGCCGTCGGCCAGGTAATCCGGCGCGCAGGCCAGAATACGACGCGCCAGCTTCAGGCCATCGCTTCCTGCCGCAAGCCCTAATTCAGGCTCAAAGCGGAATTCACCCGGCAGATCGGACATATCTTCTGCGTCAACGTACGGTGGATTAGTAACGATAATGTCGTACTGCACTTTCGGCAGATCGCGGAACAGGTCTGAGCGGATTGGCGTAACCTGGTTTTCCAGACCATGCTCGGCGATGTTCTGCTCGGCAACCGCCAGCGCGTCAAGGGAGATATCTACCGCATCCACTTCGGCATTAGTGAATTCATACGCGCAGGCAATGGCGATACAGCCGCTGCCGGTACACATATCCAGAATATGCTGTGGTTCGGCGTCGTAAAGTCCGGCAAAACGGTTAGTAATTAGTTCGCCAATAGGTGAACGCGGCACCAGCACACGCTCATCCACATAGAATTCGTGGCCGCAGAACCAGGCTTTGTTAGTGAGATAGGCGACCGGAATACGCTCGTTCACTCGGCGGATCACGCGCTCAACAATGCGATGACGTTCGCTGGGAGTCAGACGTGCGGTGCGCATATCTTCAGGAATATCCAGCGGCAGGTAGAGGCTTGGCAGCACTAACTGAACGGCTTCATCCCACGGGTTATCGGTGCCGTGACCATACCAGATGTTGGCGGCGCTAAAGCGGCTGACTGCCCAGCGCAGCATATCCTGAATGGTGTGCAGTTCACTCACTGCCTCATCGACGAAAATTTTATCCACGTTGCCCTCCGCAGGCCGTTCGCGCTAATTCAATAATCGATTAGTTTGCCATGAAGACCGCGACAAATCAGCATGCAATCACCGCAGCGAGGTGGAAATTCGCGTTTTATTTAGTGATGAGCGACAAAGCGGGTAAACTGGCGCCAAAGCAGTTGCAATACGAGAAAGAGATGAAGAAAAAACCTTCGCTCAGCGTTGACGATCGGAACCTTTTCCGCGATCTGATGAGCGGTACAAAAAAACTCACCCAGGACACTATTGTTCACAGCCCGCTCCGTAAAAAAGCCCGGGAAGTGCCGGTGAAACGGCTGTTACAGGAACAGGCAGACGCCAGCCATTACTTTTCCGACGAGTTCCAGCCAAGGCTCGCTACTGAAGGCCCCACACGCTATATCCGTGAAGACGTAAGCCATTTTGAATTAAAAAAAATTCGCCGGGGCGATTACTCCCCTGAGCTGTTTTTAGATTTGCACGGCTTAACGCAGCTTCAGGCAAAACAAGAGCTGGGCGCGTTGATCGCCGCCTGTCGCCGTGAACACATCTTTTGCGCCTGCGTAATGCATGGGCATGGCAAACACGTATTAAAGCAGCAAACGCCGCTGTGGCTCGCACAGCACCCGCATGTGATGGCATTTCATCAGGCGCCGAAGGAGTACGGCGGCGATGCGGCTTTGCTGGTATTGATTGAGGTCGAGGAGTGGCAAGCGCCGGAATTGCCTTAAGCCAGACGACAAGTGGCGCTTCGCTTACCCGTCCTACGGTATTGGCAGGGTTATAATTTACGTGCCCTCCACCGCCACAAACAATAAAAGCCGCATTTCGCGGCTCTTTTTTTATGCTTACAGCTATCAGATAGCTTTCGCCACCTTCAGATTGCAGGGACTCATCTGCCAGTTAAACACCCCTTTTCCGGTTTCCGCATCCAGCGTGACGTTGGCAATGGCCGACGTGCTGAACATCGGTGGTGTTTCTGCAGGGCAGAGTTCAGACACCAGGTAACCGACCAGCGGCAGGTGAGAAACCACCAGCGCCGATTCAACGCCTTCATTTGCCAGGGCCTGCAGATAGCAGCTTACCAGGCCAACATCGCCGCACGGGGTCAGTTCCGGCAGAATGTCTTCTTTTTCCGGGAGATTAAGCGCTTCCCGCACCACGTTCAGGGTCTGTTCAGCTCGCAGGTAAGGGCTCACCAGAACACGTTCAATGCCCGCTACCTGACTTTTTAACCAGGTCGCCATTACACGGGATTCGTCACAGCCACACTGGGTTAAGGGACGTACCGAGTCGCTGGCGGCATCGAGTGCTGCGTCGCCATGACGCATGATAAAAACTTGCATATTGCACCGCTTTTGTTAACCAGGAATACCGCAATAGACCCTTTCAGCCGAGAGGATATATTCAGTAGCCGGGCATTGTGCCTTATCCGTACACCGAATGAAACGCTGTTTTTTACTCCAGTGCTGCAAGTATAGTCAATAATAGTTTACAAATTGACCAGACAACGTCCATTCACCGAGTTTATAGCCTCCCTGCGGGGAGGCAAAACTCATGCTTCTTTGACCCCAATTTCTGCCTCATGTTTCAGCGAATCACTGAAAGTGAGGTTATTCCCGACCATTGTTAACAGCCTGTCACAGGGTGAAAAACGCTCTCCGTACTGGTCAGAAAGGCGCTGTAGCGTTGCGACAATTTCACCCACTCCTGTGTTATCCATATAGCGGAACGGACCGCCAAGGAATGGAGGGAAACCAATACCAAATACGGCGCCAATATCGCCATCACGAGCGCTGCGCACAACCCCTTCATCAAGGCAACGGGCAGCTTCATTAAGCATCATCATCACGCAGCGTTCAGCAATAGCTTTTGCTGTCAGCCGCTCTTTCGGCGTCACCCCAATAAGCTTATAGATTGCAGGGTCGGCCTGCTTTTTGCTTTTACGCCCTTTCAGGTCATAAAGATAGAAACCGCGTCCATTTTTTCTACCTTTGCGATCGTCGTTCAATATTGCTGCAATCGCATCCGGCGCGGCAAAGCGCTCGCCGTAAGCCTGCTGTAGAATTGGGCTAATTTTAGTCCCCACGTCGATTCCTACCTCATCCAAAAGTTGGATTGGGCCGACGGGGAAGCCAAATTTTACCAGCGCTTCGTCAATCTTATCGATTGGCTCTCCTTCCACCAGACAGCGCATCGCTTCGTTAACATACGGAGCCAGAATACGGTTAACGTAAAATCCTGCGCTGTCCCCTACCACAATCGCCGTTTTGCCCTGTTTCTTCGCCAGAGCAACGGTTGTGGAAATGGTTTCCGCAGAAGTGCCGGCATGAGGAATAACCTCCACCAGCGGCATTTTATCTACCGGGCTGAAATAGTGCAGGCCGATAACCTGTTCCGGACGGGCGGCGTTGGCGGCGATATCCGCGATAGGCAAGGAAGAAGTGTTAGAGGCGAAAATCGTGTGCGGCGCGGCGTACTGTTCAATTTCTGCCACCATTTTTTGTTTAAGCGCCAGATCTTCAAACACCGCTTCCACCACGATATCGCGGCTGTGAAAACCGCTGTAATCCGTTCCGCCAGAAATGCGTGCCATCTGGCGTTGTCGTTCCGCCGCTTTCATATGTCGCCGGCGCACTTTTTTATCCAGCAGATCCCAGCTGTATTTCAGCGCGTGGTTAATCCCTTCGTTGCCGACGTCTTTGATGCGTACCGGCAGATCTCCTTTCGTCGCCGTGACGTAAGCGATACCGCCGCCCATCAACCCGCCGCCCAGCACGCCAACCGCATGAACAGGACGAGGCGCAGCATCGCTGCCGTGCTCTTTTTTAAGCTCCGTGCTGGCGAAGAATATCCCACGCAGCGCGGCGGACTGCGGCGTCATCGCCAGCTCACCAAAGGCCTTTGCCTCGGCCTCGTAGCCGCTATGCGCTCCCTGCTCCAGACCGATTTTTATTACCTCAAGCACGCGTTGTGCGGCCGGGTAGTTGCCTTTGGTTTTTTGTTCCGTTTTCTTGCTTACGATGTTGAACAACAGCGAACGTCCAAGTGGACCGGCAAGAACTCGTTCGCGAACAGGTAAAACACGTGCGGGCTGACGGCCTTTCAGCGCCAGCTCAACGGCAGCATTAAGCAAAATGGATTGCGGGACAACATCATCAACCAGCCCCAGCTTCAGCGCCTGGCGTGGACGTAGCTGCTTGCCGGTGAGGATGATATCCAGCGCGTTACTCACGCCAATCAGACGCGGCAAACGCTGCGTGCCGCCGGAACCCGGCAACAGGCCCAACTGGACTTCCGGTAGCCCCAGCTTCGTTTTTTCATCGTCGGTACAAATTCGTGAATGGCAAGCCAGCGCCAGTTCAAGTCCACCGCCAAGGCAGGCGCCATGAATTGCCGCCACCACCGGGAT
>DALYUA010000325.1:0-4213 GCA_031993245.1 Buttiauxella sp.
TTCTTAAAAATGCCCCGGTTGTGGTAAACGTTGCCAGCCTCGATGGTTCCGTAAACTGGAAAAAAATCCAGCAGGCGGTGGCCTCATCCGGTCTGCGTGTGGTTGGTATCAGCGGTTGCAAAGATGAAGCATTGAAGAGGGAAATTGAACGTGCCGGGTTGCCGCTGCTGTCGGAAGGTAAAGAGAAACTTCCTCGAGCCGCAACGATCGCCGCCCCGGAGCCAGTGACCGTTGCAGAACCAATTGCTGCGGCAGTCACAAAAACACGTTTGATTGATACCCCGGTTCGTTCCGGACAGCGTATTTATGCCCCACACTGTGATTTGATTGTCACCAATCACGTCAGCGCCGGTGCGGAACTTATCGCTGATGGCAATATCCATATCTATGGCATGATGCGTGGCCGGGCCCTGGCGGGTGCCGATGGCTCTCGTGATGCACAAATATTTTGTACCAACCTGATAGCTGAGCTGGTCTCAATAGCGGGTGAATACTGGCTGAGCGATCAAATTCCAGCCGACTATTATGGGAAAGCGGCACGCCTGAGTCTTGCTGGCGGTGCTCTCTCCGTTCAACCTTTGAATTAAGCCCTTTTAACAAGGAATTCCTTTATGGCACGCATTATTGTTGTTACATCGGGTAAAGGGGGCGTCGGTAAGACCACGTCCAGCGCGGCCATCGCTACGGGTTTGGCCCAGAAGGGAAGAAAAACCGTCGTTATCGATTTCGACATCGGCCTGCGTAACCTGGATTTGATCATGGGTTGCGAACGCCGGGTTGTCTACGATTTTGTTAACGTTATTCAGGGCGATGCGACACTGAACCAGGCGCTTATTCGCGATAAACGTACCGAGCAGCTCTATATTTTGCCGGCGTCACAAACCCGCGATAAAGACGCGCTGACCCGCGAAGGCGTGGCTAAGGTGCTCGACGATCTGAAAAATATGGATTTCGAGTTTATCGTTTGCGACTCGCCTGCCGGCATCGAAACCGGTGCGCTAATGGCCTTATACTTCGCCGATGAAGCCATTATCACCACCAACCCGGAAGTCTCTTCGGTACGTGACTCAGACCGCATCCTTGGCATTCTCTCCTCCAAATCCCGTCGCGCTGAAAATAGCGAAGACCCGATTAAAGAGCACCTGTTGCTCACCCGCTACAATCCGGGCCGGGTGAACCGCGGCGACATGCTGAGCATGGAAGATGTGCTGGAAATCTTGCGCATTCCTCTGGTGGGTGTGATCCCAGAAGATCAGTCCGTGCTGCGCGCTTCAAACCAGGGTGAACCAGTTATCCTGGACGTTGAGGCGGATGCAGGCAAAGCCTATGCAGATACCGTTGAACGTCTTCTCGGAGAAGAACGTCCTTTCCGCTTCATTGAAGAAGAGAAGAAAGGTTTCCTCAAACGCCTGTTCGGAGGATAAGTTAT
Organism: Buttiauxella sp.; assembly: GCA_031993245.1. Lineage (GTDB taxonomy): Bacteria > Pseudomonadota > Gammaproteobacteria > Enterobacterales > Enterobacteriaceae > Dryocola. The sequence continues at coordinate 1,430 of DALYUA010000325.1, forward strand.
GGCATTACTAGACTTTTTTCTCTCACGGAAAAAGAACACCGCTAATATCGCTAAAGAGCGACTGCAAATTATTGTGGCGGAACGCCGCCGCGGCGACAGCGAACCGCACTATTTACCGCAGTTAAAACGCGATATCCTTGAAGTGATTTGTAAATATGTACAGATCGATCCGGAAATGGTGACTGTCGTATTGGATCAAAAAGGCGATGATATTTCCGTTCTGGAACTTAACGTCACGTTACCAGAGCCTGAAGAAACACCAAAATCTGCCTGATACAAATAATAAACCCCCTGCTTTATCCAGGGGGTTTATTATATCGGGCTTATGTCTGTGTTATTTATAGCAAGTTTATTTTTTAACTAACCTGCTATATTCCACAATCACACTCACCTCACTGTATTTATTTACAGGTCTTAGCAGGCTATCAATAATCCGCCAGCAGCGTTTTAAGCTTGTCACCCAATAATTCACCGCGCCAGCCGCTGATTAATTCCGGAGCCGTGGACCTGGCTTTTAATTGCCAGTGCCAGTTGAGCAACTGGTTAATCTGGCGACGCGAGGCAAGCAATTCAGCGCTTAAGCCGCTGGTTTCGCTGACTTCCTGCACTAACGCTTTAATAGCTTTAAATACCTTGCGGTAGCCCGGCATATCCACCAGATTGCTCAGCGGCGCTGGCCACTGCTCTTCGGGCAACGCCTGCGTCTCGGTTACCAGCGCCAGCAGCGTTTTGCCATGAAAACGGATCTCACTGCCGCTCAGGCCAAGACTTTCCAGCTCCCCCAGCGAGCCTGGCATATAGCGCGCAACCTGCCATAAATGCTCTTCACGCACCACAAAGTTGACGGCCATATCGCGCTCACGCGCTTTGCGCAGACGCCATGAAGCGAGTTTTTTCAGGCAGGCAAGCTGACGGGTCCGCAACTGCCACGCATTGCCGATTTCACGCCACGCTTCTTCCGGGTCGAGAATTTCCTGACGACGAGTTGCCATAAGGTTGCACTCGTCCAGCGCCGCTTTCATCCAGCCCGCCGCCTCCGTTTCTTCCATAAGCTTGTGCGCGATGGGTAAGAGGTAGAATACGTCTGCCGCCGCGTATTCGCACTGGCGTTCGGTCAGCGGACGAGCCAGCCAGTCGGTACGTGATTCACTTTTATCCAGCGCAATGCCCGTGTAGGCCTCCACAATAGTGGCAAAGCCGCAGGAAAGCGCCCGCCCGCTAAAAGCGGCAAGGATCTGGGTATCGATAAACGGATCCGGCAACGTGCCGAAAGTGTTCAGGAATACCTCCAGATCTTCGCTACCGGCGTGCAGGAATTTAATTACCTTGCTGTCCTGCAATAACGCTTTAAACGGCGACCAGTCCGTAATGGTTAACGGATCGATAAGGGAAACTTGCGCACCATCATACAGTTGGATCAGACCAAGCTGCGGATAATAGGTACGCGTGCGGACAAATTCGGTGTCCAGCGCCAGGGCAGGCACCTGACGAGCGGCCAGGCAGGCCCCGGCCAGCGCTTCATCAGTGGTAATCATCTGGTAAGTCAAATTCGGTTCTCTTAGGTTTGCGCCCATAAAAAACGCCGGATTACCGGCGTTCTGGCGACTGACTCGGAGTTCAGGCGTTATTGTTGCAGGGCCTGGCTACTTCGTCACGTAGTTCTCGTCGTAAAATTTTTCCGACGTTAGATTTTGGCAGCTCTTCACGGAACTCAATCAGCTTAGGCACTTTGTAAGCGGTAAGGTGGCGACGACAGAACGTTATCAGTGATTCTTCGCTAAGCGCCGGATCTTTTTTGACCACGAATATTTTCACCGTTTCACCTGACGCCCCGCCTGGCACCCCCACGGCAGCCACTTCAAGCACGCCGGAATGCTGCATCACCACGTCTTCGATTTCGTTTGGATAGACGTTAAAACCGGACACGAGGATCATATCTTTCTTGCGATCGACGATACGCATAAAACCCTCTTCGTCCATCGTTGCAATGTCGCCGGTACGTAACCAGCCATCCTGCAGGATTTCGTCGGTGGCGTCCGGACGCTGCCAGTAACCCAGCATGACCTGTGGGCCTTTCACGCACAGCTCACCCGGTTCACCCGCTGGCACTTCATTACCTTCGTCATCGATAAGTGTTACTTCCGTAGAGGGCACCGGCAGCCCAATACTGCCGCTGTGATAATCGATATCATGCGGGTTAGCGCTCACCAGTGGCGCACATTCAGTCAGGCCGTAACCTTCCAGCAGATAGCGCCCCGTGAGTTTTTCCCAGCGCTCTGCCACTACTTGCTGTACCGGCATACCGCCGCCTGCGGAAAGGTGCAGGCTCGAGAAATCGAGCTGCTGAAACTCTTTATTATTGAGCAAGGCGTTGAACAAGGTGTTAACGCCTGTCATCGCCGTGAACTTGTATTTGCTCAACTCTTTCACCAGGCCTGGGATGTCGCGCGGGTTGGTGATCAACAGATTCTGGCCACCCAGGTCAATAAACAACAGACAGTTCATGGTCAGCGCGAAGATGTGATAAAGCGGTAATGCAGTGACTACCAGCTCTTTACGCTCGTACAGCAGCGGGCTGTAAGCCGCCCTGACCTGTTCCAGATTTGCCAGCATATTGCGATGGGTCAGCATTGCCCCTTTCGCCACGCCTGTCGTGCCGCCGGTATACTGCAGAAATGCAAGGTCGGTGCCGATGACTTCCGGTTTGATGTACTGCAGCCGGTAGCCGTTATGTAAGGCGCTACGGAAAGAGATGGCGTCCGGGAGATGGTATTTTGGTACCAG
>DALYUA010000326.1:0-4182 GCA_031993245.1 Buttiauxella sp.
CAGTCCGCCGTTCTACCGACTGAACTACAGAGGAATCGTGTGAACGGGGCGCATAGTAACGAGCCGCACCGGGGTTGTCAAAGGCTGTTTTGGCTAATTGTGTTTGATTGCGGTTTTTTGCAGCAAAACGTTGAAAAGGGCCGTTTTGGTCGGCCCTTTAAACTTTTAGCCGGCCATATGGGCGCGCACGGCTGCGGTTGCTTCAAACAACCACGGGCGTGCTCCGTTGCTCACTCGCGGCGAAAGCGTCTCACGCACCCACAGATGATAGTTATCCAGCCAGGCGATCTCTTGCTCATTTAGCAACGACAGATCCACGGCGTTGAGATCGACAGGAATCAGCGTCAGGGAGGCAAATTTGCAGAAGCCCGGCTGTGAGGCTACCACTTCCACCTGATTTTCAATGCGAATACCGTGGCTTCCGTCCAGGTAATAGCCTGGTTCGATGGTGATGACGTTGCCCGGCAGCAGCGGCCACGGGTTCACCTTCTTCGCCATACGGTGCGGGTTTTCATGAATCAGCAAATTATGACCAACGCCGTGCCCGGTACCGTGATCGTAATCCAGCCCCAGTTCCCACAGCGGGCGCCGCGCAAAAGCATCAAGCTGGTGGCCCTGCGTTCCCTGCGGAAATTGCAGAGTAATCAGCGCCAGGAAACCCTTCAGCACCGCCGTATAATGCAGGCGACGCTTTGCATCAACCGGCCCGAAGCTCAGCGTGCGCGTGGCATCGGTCGTGCCGTTCGTGTACTGGCCGCCGGAATCGTTAAGGTAGAACTCGCTGCCGGTAATAGCATGGTTGGTTTCAGGCGTAGAATGATAATGGCACATGGCGGCATTGCTGCCCGCAGCGGAAATGGTGCTGAAGCTTTGCTGCTGGAAATTGCCGCAAAGTTTGCGGAAAGCCAACTGCTTTTCCTGCGCTTCAAGCTCGGTAATCGGATTGCCCGCCGCTTCGCGCAGAGGAACCTCGTGGCTCAGCCAGGCGAGGAAATTCACCCAGGCTGCGCCGTCATCAATATGGCTTGCGCGATAGCCAGCCAGCTCAGCCTTATTTTTATTGGCTTTCATCAGCGTGATCGGGTCTGGTCGCCAGATAACGCTGCCTCCGCCAGCTTCAACCGCAAAGCGTACCGCAACCGGCGCATAATCCCCGTCAAGCCAGATATGTTTGTCTTTGGCGATCTCTTCACAGCGCGGCAAGAAATCCTCAGGCCTGGCAATGGTCACCGAGGCTAACTTCTCGTCGCTTAACCGATCTACTTTCTCGCGGGTGACGAACCACTCAATGCCGCCGTCGTTTTTCACCAGCGCAAAAGAGTGGGGCACCGGGTTCATGGCGATATCCGAGCCGCGCACGTTCAGCAGCCAGGCGATATTATCCGGCAGGGTGAGCGCAAGGTAATCTGCGCCTGCTGCGGCCAGAGCGGCCGCAACGCGCTGACGTTTGTTAGCCGAGGATTCACCGCTGATTTCTTCAGGCATCGCCGTCACTGCCCCACAGGGTGCCGCCGGGCGAGTAGGCCAGATAGCGTTAAGGAGATCGTCATTGACGGCGACCAGAGAGCAACCGCTGGTGCGCAGATTTTCGTACTGGCTGTTCACCATCAACAGCGGCTCGAAAGCGATGCGTTTGCCTGCGGGCAGGTTGTCACGCAGCCACAGATGAATCGGCTCTTCGTGAAGGTGGTGGATCTCAAATGCTTCGGGGTTTACCTGATGGCGAGCCTGTACCTGATAACGGCCATCAACAAAGAGCAGGGCGCGGTCGGCCAGGATCAATGCCAGCCCGGCAGAACCAGTGAAACCGCTAATAAACTCAAGCTTATTGTCATGCGGCGCGCAATCTTCGCTCTGATACGCATCGGCGCGGGGTATCAGCATGCCGTCAAGCTCGCGGCTTTTCAGAAGATTACGCAGAGCAGACAGCGGGGATGTTGGTTGCATTGCAGCTCCTTCTCTTATTAGCGGAAAGGCGGTTCGTTAAAGGTGCGCAGTTTACGCGAATGCAGGCGTTCGCCTTCGGCACGTAATAAATCGATAGCACAAATGCCAATCTGCAAATGCTCGGAAATCGCCCCTTCGTAGAAGCGGTTGGCCTGACCCGGCAGCTTGATCTCGCCGTGAAGCGGCTTATCTGACACGCACAACAGCGTGCCGTAGGGCACGCGGAAGCGATAACCCTGAGCGGCAATGGTCGCGCTTTCCATATCGATGGCTACCGCACGGCTCAGGTTAAAACGCAGTGCCGAAGCGGAGTAACGCAGCTCCCAGTTTCTGTCGTCTGTGGTGACGACTGTTCCGGTGCGCAGACGCTGCTTGACCTCTTCCCCCGGCATACCGCTTACCACCTTGGTGGCGTCGTAAAGCGCGCGCTGCACTTCTGCGATGCTTGGAATAGGAATATCCGGCGGCAGCACAGCATCCAGAACGTGGTCGTCACGCAGATAGGCGTGTGCGAGAACATAATCGCCAATGGCCTGGCTTTCACGCAGCCCGCCACAGTGCCCAATCATCAGCCAGGCGTCAGGACGCAGCACCGCCAGGTGATCGCAGATAGTTTTGGCGTTCGACGGCCCCACGCCGATGTTGATCAGGGTAATGCCGCTGCCTTTCGCATCAACTAAGTGCCAGGCGGGCATCTGATGTTTCTTCCACGCCAGATCTGAAATGGCTTCTTCCGGGGCCTCTGTATCCGCAGTCAGCCAGGCACCACCGGCGCAGGAAAGCGCCACATACGGGCTTTCCGGATCGAGGATTTGCTGGCAGCCCCAGCGCACAAACTCGTCCACATAGCGCGTGTAGTTGGTGAACAGAATGAACGACTGGAAGTGTTCAACAGGGGTGCCGGTATAGTGCCTCAGGCGAGCCAGCGAGAAATCCACGCGGCGCGCGTCAAAATGGGAAAGCGGATAAAACTCCGTGGGATGAAACAGGCCGTCTGCCGTCTCGTCGCCAATTTGCGCCAGTTCGGTGGTCGGGAAGTGGCGGGCTAAATCCGCGCTCATCGAACGATCCAGCGACAGGCTGGAGCCATCAATCACATACGGGTAAGGAATTTCATGCCGCGAAGGGCCGACTTCAATCCTGGCGCCGTAATCCTCGTACAGCAGAGTAAGTTGTTCGACGAGGTAAGCGCGAAAGAGTGAAGGGCGGGTGATGGTCGTGGTGTAACTGCCGGAATGGGTAAAGCGTGCGTAGGCTCTGGTTTTATTCGGTTTAGTGGTCGTGCCGTCCCAGCTAACCCGCAACTCAGGATAGACAAACAGGCCTGTCTCTCGTGCGAGGGTATCGGGCAAGGTGCCCTCTTGCGTATAGGTGTTGATGGCAGCGCGCAGCGCGTTTACTGCGCCATCAAAAAGGGATTCGAGTTTATCAAGCGCTTGCTCGGGCGTTAACCCGTGGTTTATAGCCTCATTGTTCATTAATTCTCCTTCTTCCGGGCGTGCCGGCGGTGGCGCGGGTAAAGCTAGTATGTCATGGCCGTGGAAGAACGGAAGGGAAGATATATGACACCTTTGTAACAGGCAGCGCCATAAAGTTCAGCGCAGCAAAAACGTTTAATTTTCTGGGCGAGATAAAGGAGGGTGTAATCGCAGAGGCGCGTTCTGTAAAATAATGCTCAGATAGTTCTCTCTTGAGCCGAAATAAGGTACAAGGCTGCATGAAAATTCCAAATAGAATCCAACCGCTGGTAGATGATGGCCTGGTCGATAGCGTGGTACGTCGCCTGAAAAGTGGTAAAGAGGCCGATGTTTATACCGTGTTATGCGGGGAAGAGATACGCTGTGCCAAAGTGTATAAAGAAGCCACACAGCGTAGCTTCAGGCAGGCCGTGCAGTATCAGGAGGGGCGAAAAGTCCGTAACAGTCGCCACGCGCGTGCAATGCAAAAGGGCTCAAAGTTCGGACGCCAACAGCAGGAAAAGTTCTGGCAGTCAGCGGAGGTCGACGCGCTATTCTTACTGGCGAAAGCTGGCGTTCGCGTGCCGCAGCCGCATATTTTTCTGGATGGCGTGCTGCTAATGGAACTGATCACCGACGCTGACGGCATGGCCGCGCCACGTCTGGGCGAAGTGATGCTGACGGAAGAGCAAGCTTTGAGCGATTTCGACACGATGATCCGCAATATCGTGCGGATGCTGTGCGCCGGGATCGTGCATGGGGATTTATCAGAATTTAA
>DALYUA010000327.1:0-4176 GCA_031993245.1 Buttiauxella sp.
CGGTCAACTGGTTACCGCTGCCGGCAATCGCTACGCGCTGGCCTGCAGAGAATCGGCTGCTGCCTTGTTTTTGCACCACCATGATGCTGTCACCGTCATCTTTACGGATTTCAAGCTCAACGCCCTGGCTTTTGTTTACCGCGCCCTGGACTCCCTGGCCTGCAACACCACCTGCAACAGCCCCGGCCGCTGTTGCCAGTGAACGACCGGTGCCGCCACCTACGGTGTTACCCAGGAAACCGCCCAATACCGCACCACCGATAGCGCCGATCACATTGGAGTTATCGCCCCCCTGAATCTGCACCGGACGAACGTTGACCACGGTGCCGTAGGTTACGCTCTGTACCTGTTTTGCATCAGAAGCTTTATAGACATCGCCGGATAGCGAGCTGTCATTGACACAAGCAGTTAACGATAAGCCAACTAACGAAACAATCAATACGCGTGAAATCATTTATGAATCTCCTGTTCATCTGGAAACGCCCAAGCGAGCATCCTTCATGGGTAAATTATATGGTATTTAGGTGCGAGATTTCATTTTAGTTCAGCACAAGAAGGGTGAAAATATAAATCAACGCCTCTTAACCGGCAGTAAATGGCATCCTTACCAGGTTTTATCGGAAACAAATAAGGTTTAATGTTGCGGTGCTGATTAAAATTTTAATAAATCATCGTATTGAGTGCTAGTTTATGGTGGAGTGATTCTTCTAATCGGCACGCTTTACAGGAGTAACAGATGAAATCTGGTCGTTATATCGGCGTGATGTCGGGCACCAGCCTCGATGCCATAGATGTGGTTTTAGCGGCCATTGATGAACATCTGGTCGTTCAGCTTGCAAGCTACAGCCATCCCATTCCGCAGGATATAAAAAATGCCGTTCTGGCCATCTGCCAGGGGCAGCAGCTAACGCTTTCCCAGCTCGGCCAGCTTGATAATCGTCTTGGCAAACTCTTTGCGCAGGCGGTGCAAATCCTTATGTATCAACAGAGCCTGACGTATGCCGATGTGACAGCCATCGGCTGCCACGGACAAACCGTCTGGCATGAGCCGCAAGGAGAGACGGCACACAGCATGCAGATTGGTGATAACAACCAGATAGTCGCATTAACGGGTGTGACGGTGGTGGGTGATTTCCGTCGCCGGGATATGGCGCTGGGCGGGCAGGGCGCGCCGCTGGTTCCGGCTTTCCACCATGCGCTGCTCGCACATCCTACAGAACGTCGCATGGTGCTGAACATTGGCGGTATCGCAAATCTCTCGCTATTGATTCCTGGTCATGCGGTAAAGGGTTATGACACTGGTCCTGGCAATATGCTGATGGATGCCTGGATTTGGCGTCAAAAAGGCAAGCCGTACGACAGCGATGCCGAGTGGGCAAGCAGTGGCAAAATCATTCTGCCGCTGCTCCAGCAAATGTTGAGTGACCCTTATTTTGCCGCCCCGGCGCCAAAAAGTACCGGGCGTGAATATTTTAACCTTGGCTGGCTTGAGCGCCAGCTTACCGCCTTCCCGGCGCTTGCCAGCGAAGATGTTCAGGCGACACTTACCGAGCTTACTGCCGTTACAATCTCCGAGCAGGTATTATTGAGCGGCGGCTGCGAACGTCTGATGGTCTGTGGCGGCGGCAGCCGTAACCCGCTGTTGATGGCGCGTCTGGCTGGTTTATTACCGGGTACGGAAGTCGGCGCCACTGACGATGCGGGTATCAGCGGTGACGATATGGAAGCGCTGGCGTTTGCGTGGCTCGCCTATCGAACCCTGTCCGGTTTGCCGGGTAATTTACCTTCCGTAACAGGCGCATCTGAGGCGAGCGTGCTGGGCGCGATTTTTCCCGCCAACCCCCTGCATAATCAGAGTTAACTGAAATTATCTTTGTCTCATAGTCTCTACACTGAAGACGAAAAGGGAGGGCCTGCCCCTCCCAGGGATAAGAAGATCTTCAGGATACGCAGATGAAAAAATTACTTGTTGCCACGATTCCGATGCTGCTGGCCGGCTGTAGCTACTACAACTCCTTCGTTGAACGGATGCAAACCGACACGCTGCAATACCAGTGTGACGATAAGCCGCTCACCGTAAAGCTTAATAACGATAAGCAGATGGTTAACTTTGTTTACGACAACGAATACCTTTCTCTGACACAAGGTTTGTCAGCATCAGGCGCTCGTTACACCGACGGTGTTTATGTTTTCTGGTCCAAAGGCGACAGCGCTACCGTGTACCGCAAAGATACCGTCGTGCTTAATAATTGCCAGCTACAAAATTCCCGGCGTTGAGATTTATCAAGGTGGAGCGCACAATAGTTCCACCCGATCCTAGCCTGACGTAACGCCATGTCTGATAACGACTCTTTGCAACAGATTGCGCATCTGCGCCGCGAATACACCAAAGGTGGCCTGCGCCGCCACGATCTTACCGATAAGCCTCTCGATCTCTTTGAACGCTGGCTTGGTCAGGCCTGCGAAGCAAAGCTTGCCGACCCAACGGCGATGGTTGTGGCAACCGTCGATGAAAACGGCCAGCCGTATCAGCGTATTGTACTGCTCAAGCATTTCGACGAACGGGGCCTGGTGTTCTATACCAATCTTGGCTCGCGCAAAGCACAGCAGCTGGAAAACAACCCGCGTATCAGCCTGCATTTCCCCTGGCATATGCTGGATCGCCAGGTGATGGTGCAGGGCACTGCGGAGCGTTTATCAACCCTTGAAGTGATGAAATACTTTCACAGTCGCCCGCGCGACAGCCAGATAGGCGCATGGGTATCTAAGCAATCCAGCCGTATCTCCGCACGTGGCATACTCGAAAGCAAATTCCTCGAACTGAAACAAAAATTCCAGCAGGGCGATATTCCGCTGCCGAGCTTCTGGGGCGGCTTTCGCGTTTCCATTGACCAGATGGAATTCTGGCAGGGCGGCGAGCATCGCCTGCACGATCGCTTTTTATATCAGCGTGAAGGGAATGCCTGGAAAATAGATCGCCTCGCCCCATAACGCTCAGGATTTATTACGTTAAGCGCTGGCACTCCGTGGGCTGGCGCTTTATTCTATGTCCCCTCAAGAAATTAACTTCTTTTGCCACAAGGCGAAAAGCCGTGTACCGGCAAAGGTGCAGTCGTAAATACATGGAGAATTTGATGGCAAGCATCAATCTGATAAAACAATTGCAAGAGCGGGGCCTGGTGGCTCAGGTAACGGATGAGGAAGCGTTAGCGCAGCGCCTGGCGCAAGGGCCAATCGCGCTCTATTGCGGCTTCGATCCTACCGCTGACAGCTTGCATTTGGGCCATCTGGTTCCACTGCTGTGTCTGAAACGTTTCCAGGAAGCCGGCCATAAGCCAGTGGCTCTGGTGGGCGGTGCAACGGGTCTGATCGGCGATCCAAGTTTTAAAGCCGTTGAGCGCAAACTCAATACCGAAGATACGGTCCACGAGTGGGTAGAAAAAATTCGCCGCCAGGTCGCGCCTTTCCTCGATTTCGACTGCGGTGAAAACTCGGCCATAGCGGCCAACAACTACGACTGGTTTGGCGGCATGAACGTGCTGACTTTCCTGCGTGATATCGGCAAGCATTTCTCTGTTAACCAGATGATTAACAAAGAAGCGGTAAAACAGCGTCTGAACCGCGACGACGTGGGCATCTCCTTTACCGAGTTCTCCTATAACCTGCTGCAGGGCTACGACTTTGCCTGCCTGAACAAACTGCACGGCGTTGTGCTGCAAATCGGCGGTTCCGATCAGTGGGGCAACATCACCTCCGGTATCGATCTGACTCGCCGTCTGCATCAGCAGCAGGCGTTTGGCCTGACCGTGCCGCTGATCACCAAATCTGACGGCACCAAATTTGGTAAAACCGAAGGCGGCGCGGTATGGCTGGATCCGAAGAAAACCAGTCCGTACAAGTTCTACCAGTTCTGGATCAACACCGCCGACGCGGACGTCTACCGCTTCCTGAAGTTCTTCACCTTCATGAGCCTTGAAGAGATCAACGCTCTGGAAGAAGAGGACAAAAACAGCGGTTCTGCGCCTCGCGCTCAGTACGTGCTGGCGGAGCAGGTGACCCGTCTGGTACATGGTGAAGAAGGGCTGGTTGCGGCTAAACGTATTACCAGCAGCCTGTTTAACGGTAACCTGAGCGATTTGACAGAAGCCGACTTTGCGCAACTGGCGCAGGATGGCG
>DALYUA010000328.1:0-4175 GCA_031993245.1 Buttiauxella sp.
TCAGGAAGAAATAGAAAATCCCTAAGATATGTTAAACCCGCTACGGCGGGTTTTTAGCAGTTCGAATACTTCGAGGGTATACACACCCGCAACATCTTCCTGAAAGCCAGGCAGCTCGGTTTCACGCCTGAAGTCTGCATTATCCAGCTCGACGCCGCGCTGTTCGAAAGTGCCTGCTGCGCACTCATTACCCATATCCCCGGCAGCAAGTCTGTCAGTACGCTGATTGAGTCAATGGCGACGGATGGAGATGTAGCGAGTAGTACGCATACGGAAAATGAAACAAAGCGCAGATACTGCTTTGATAACGTTGAGCGGGGGAAGCTTGCCGCCGTGCATCTGCAGGCGCTTGATATGGAAGGTTCATCCATAGACGAATGAACATATACTAGTTAGAGCATGAACACGTCGAAGAAAATCCGCTCTCCGGTGTTTAAGGTGACAATAGAATGAGTAAGGTTTTTCAAAAATAAAGCCTCCCCCGTAAAATAATTACGGGAGAGGCTCGAAAGCTTCGCTTCACAAGATGACGGGCTTATTCTGACTTACGTCCGCCGCCATGGCTGTTTTCACCGCCTTTTTTGCCAGCCTCTGATGCGCGTCCAGGATCGTTTTTGAAGTTCCCGCCGCTGTGCTGACCACCTTTTTTACCTGCTTCAGAAGCTTTATCACGGTCTTCTGCGAAGTTACCTGAACCACCACGATGTTCGGCCATACAAACCTCCAGGTTAAACTTTAAATTTCACATTAAGCAGCTTTAAATGATGAAGCTTTGCTGCCACGCAATTAAATATAGTGGCTATAACGGACACTGCAAGTTCGATTACCCGATCGCGCAGCAGGAAGGCGTTGCAATATGTCTCAGGTATGAATTTAATTGTGTGCATGTAACAAGATGATTTTTATTTATAAGGCTGCGGTTTTTTTAACTTCATTTATTTTCTTAAGAATTAAGCGTTTGCTTACTTAGGTTGATATGCGCTTCGTTAAAATAGCTAAGCGAACGGGTTATTTTTATAACTGAATATTTTTAATCAAAGGCAGTAAGCTGAAGATGATTTTCATAAGCGCTGCGTCAGCCGGGATAAAAGTTGCGAGCTACTCTGCCGGGACCAGAAACAGCATCATTATGGAAAGAGAGGCAAAACCTGTCAGGGCAATGGTTGCTCCGGCTGCTGCATAAAGCTGGCCAAAGACTACTGAACCTGTTATCTGACCTGCGGCCAGCATGAAGAAAGCAACCCCGACTCCGGAGGACGGTGATTTTTTCGCTGATGAAGTTGCACAGACCAGCAAGACGCCGGAGAGGATGACGTAACCCGATCCGCAGAGCGCTACTGCCGGGAATAACCACCATGAGAAGCCGTGACTAAATGCGAACAGCACAAGCGGAGCAGCCATAAAAAGCTGTGACAGGCGGTAGAGCTGATGCATACCGATGAAAGCAGTCACAGCGCCTGTTAACACAGCAATAATTCCTGCCCCCCCGCTTATCATCCAGAGCATGCTGATGGTTGAGCTATCCACGCCAGAATGCTGCTGTAATATTTCCGGTCCAAAGTTCCACCATGCCGCGCTGGCTGTTCCGCTGATAAAGGAGATGATGGCAAGACGCCGCATTGAACGGCTCAGAAGGATTTCACGCCAGCTGCTTTTCTCCGGGCTGCTATTAGCGCCTCTGCCGGGTATGTAACGAATAACGGGGACCAGGCAGATGAGGGCCACGACACCAAAAATTACACAAGCTACACGCCATCCGCCCGGAGCCATAAGCAAGACAAGAACGACCAGTATGATGCCTGCGCTGGTTCCGGCATTTATAACCGTGTTCGCCAGAGTTTGCTGCTTTTCAGAAATACCGCTGGCGACCGCGCCTGCCAGTGAAGGCGAAGCCAGTCCTGAACTCAGCCCGGCAATAAACAGACCGACAGCAAGCATGAGAGAAGAAGTAGAACATGCGAGCAGAAGCAGGCCTGCGGAGGCGCACAGAGCAGAAATGACAGCGGGTAATCGTGGACCAAAGCGTATCACGCAAAATGATGCGCCCGGCGCTGACAGGCAATAAGCAACATAACTGCAGGCAGCAATAATTCCTGAAACGTAGGGAGAAAAGGGGATGTCCTTTACAATTGCCGGCATCATCAGCCCCCACGAGAACCTTGCCATGCCGTAGGTTATGGCAATGAGCGAGAAACCGGTGAGCCCGAGCGCAAAGGAAGCTCTCATTGCTTCTTCTCATTTATGCTTATTACCAGGGCGGCGGCACGTTCAGCTTGTACGGCTGCATCGGGCCCTATTATCAGAGCAGAAGTGATGGCACCTTCAAACAGCATCCAGATTGCATTAACAAGCGCCTCATCTGAAGGATGATGGGAGTGCTTTACGCAGGCTGCTATGTATTCTCGTAGTGCATAGCGATAATCCAGAGCCTGAGCCGCCAGCATAATATCCTGTTGGGCATATTCTCCCCAGGCTTTCGCAAAGAAACAGCCCAGCGTGCCATGTTTTCGCATCCACGCTTCAAGCACGCTAAAAAGCTTAATCACTGCGTCTGGATGTTGAGGAGCATAAAGCTCCGCGAAAAATCGTTTCTGACGCTCCTGCATAACACATAAGGTCAGCATTTCCCGCGAGGGGAAATAGCGATAAAAAGTGCGCGTTGAGACATCCGCCTCACTGCATATCTGATCCGTACTGGTGGCGTGAAAGCCGTTGGTATAAAACAGCCTTTCAGCAGCCAGCAGTATATCTTGTTGTTTATTCATACGGACCAAAGTAAACCGATCGTTTTACTTTAGCAAATATCACTCAACTAAATCATGCGTGGAGGGGCAAGCTCTGTATGCAGAGAACGCCATTCATTTATATCAAGCTTATAAACCTGACTGGGCAGCGAAGGGGGCACATCATTCGTCGTGCCAGTTAAGCGCATCCCCGCTTTTACCAGCACCCTCCGGGACGCAAGATGATCGGGTCTGACAACAGCGGTGATTTCCTGCAAACCAAGCGTTTCAAAACCATGCGTCAATGCGAACTGGCAAAACTCAGTCGCGATTCCTTTTCCCCAGGTATCGGTAGAAAATCTGTAGCCCAGATTATTGGTAAGCGAGCCATTAAGAGTTCGCACGGAGATGCCCGCAAACCCGATGATATGTTCAGGTGACGCCTGCAATGCGATGGCCCAATTACCGTAGCCATACTGTTTATATTCTTTTATCCAGTCGCTGAGTCTGGCGCTTGCAAATTCAATGCTTACGTAAGGACCCGCGGGATTGAATGTATTGGTCGCTGGATCGCCATAAATCCGGTAGAGATCTGCAGCATCTTCGGGAGTTAATTCTCTTAAAATGAGTGTGTTGGTAAAATACTTCATCGGTTAACCCTGTTAAATGAGCGTGGCTTTTGATTTTGATGTAAAACCTGCTGAAAGCAGGGGGCATAGTCGCCATCGTTAAAATTTATGCTAATTTTTTAGTTTAATGACTGTCAGGCAAAATATGAGTCTGACAGTCGAAGTTCTCAGGAGAGAATATGCAAAAATGCGCACCTGCTTTTTCAGCTATTTACTTTTAACGGCTAATGAAACAGCTATGCCGCAAGGTATTTCAGGATGGACGATAATCTGGCAAAAATGGGGCTTGCGCAAGCCCGTCTTGTCGCATGTATGGGCAAGAGAAATTATTATCAGTCAGGCCCGGATAGCTACAGAAGTTATCTGTATTTTGCTAAGCAGATCAAAGCCTGAGCTCAATTTATATCTCACCTGGTATCGCAACGTCTTACCTCTGCTTAAAAGCTGTCGGGAAGAGCCTTTAGCCATATTTCATCCCGCTAAGTGCTATGGTGCCCCCAGAAAAGTGTGCTAATTTTTTTATGGGTAATAACAAGAGAGCAGGGTAATGAGCCAGGATGAAGAGCGTGCGCAGCTAATCGGCTGTGCCATTGGAGCGGCCGTGGTTAGTCTGATAGCGGAAGGAACGGTGATCAATCGTGACAACCTCATCGTTGAGCTACACCGGCAGGGAAAAGTAATCGGTGACGGGGCGGGAAGCGTAATAAGCCACGAGGCGGTTGAAATTGTGATGCGAGGACAATAAAAGAGAGCCCGGCTGAATCCCCTTTAGCATAATGCTATTGTGTTACGCGAATTTAAAAATGGAGAGAGCATGGGAAAC
>DALYUA010000329.1:0-4159 GCA_031993245.1 Buttiauxella sp.
GCGATGCGGCACTCTCTCCGCGTCAGCAAGAAGCGCTGGCCCTGTCTGACGAACTGATCGCCGAGCTGAAAGAGCATGACATCATTGTGATGACGGCGCCTATGTACAACTTTAACATCCCTACTCAGCTGAAGAACTACTTCGACCTGGTAGCTCGCGCTGGCGTCACTTTCCGTTATACCGAGAAAGGCCCTGAAGGTCTGGTGACCGGTAAACGCGCTGTGATCCTGACCAGCCGTGGCGGTATCCATAAAGATACCCCAAGCGATCTGCTGGTGCCTTATCTGAACCTGTTCCTGGGCTTCATCGGTATTACCGACGTGAACTACGTGTTTGCTGAAGGTATCGCTTACGGTCCGGAGGTTGCGTCTAAAGCGCAAACCGACGCAAAAGCGGCGATCGACAGCATCGTTACCGCTTAATTGGCTAAAGCGTTACCGGAGCGGCAAAAGCAATTTTGCCGCTCTTTTTTATTGCGCTGCTGACGCGCCTCCTTCCCCTGATCTGCAAATCTCCTCCACGTAGCCCGATTGTGGAATTTATGGCTATGCTTAGGGCAACTTTAGCCCGAGGAGAACATTATGCAGGACTGGAACCCGGCGCTTTATCTGCAGTTTGAGGCGGAACGCACCCGCCCCGCAGCCGAGCTGGCTGCGCGCGTTAATCATCCCTTTGCAGCACAGATTTCTGATTTAGGCTGTGGGCCCGGCAACAGTACCGCGCTGTTGCATGAGACCTGGCCGGATGCTGTTATAACCGGGCTGGATAGCTCTTCCGCTATGCTCGAAAAAGCGCGCTCTGCGCTGCCCGATTGTCAGTTCGAACAGGTCGATATTGCCCGGTGGCAGCCCCCTGTTAAACAGGATGTGATCTATGCCAATGCCTCTTTGCAGTGGCTCGGTAATCACCGTGTGTTATTCCCACATCTGGCCGCTCAACTTGCAGAAAACGGCGTGCTGGCCGTGCAAATGCCGGACAACTGGCAGGAGCCGACGCATGCGCTGATGCGTCAGGCGGCGAATGAACTGGGTAACCCGCCAGCAGGGCGCGAAGCGCTACTCCTGCCCAATGAATATTACAACCTGCTGACTGATGAGGGTTGCCGGGTGGATATCTGGCGCACCACTTACTTCCATGTGATGCCCTCGCACCGGGCGATTATCGACTGGCTAAGCTCTACCGGTTTACGCCCTTATCTTGCCAATTTTAACGCTATCCAGCGGGAAGCGTTTCTGGAGCGTTACCATCAGCTTTTGCAGCAGGCTTACCCGACGCAAAAAGATGGCAACGTGCTGATGCTGTTCCCGCGGCTGTTTATCATTGCGCGTAAGGGCTAAAAGATTTGCAGATTTTCAGGCTAAGCGTTCGGGTCTGTGGGAGAGATACCAGACGGTGGAAAGCATGCAAAGGATATAACCAAACATTTCAGTGCCCTCTTCGACCATGTTTTTCACCAGCCGGTTATAGCCGTCAAGCATCAGCCCTTCCCACAGCTGATGCATGCCGAACAGGCGCGAGAAAATCAGCACGCACAGCAGGCCGGAAAGCATCATCCCGTAAGCGGGATGGCGCATAAAAGCCGCTATGCCTTCCAGCGTTTTTTGCTTATTTCTCAAGGCGTAAGAGATGCAGGCCACGGCGGTAAAGAGGGCAAACCAGACCCAGGAGCCATGGGCCAGCCCATCGAAGGCGAAATCCAGCTCGCGGATTAACATACAGGTGAAAAACCCACCGATTAATACGCTGCTGTAACGCCGCGACGGTACTTTTCTGGCATGGACAAAAAAGAGGAGCGCAAGGGCCAACAGAAGGCTTTCCTGAACAATTTCGGTGAAGGAATTTTCACGCACAAAATCATGAAACCAGATGACATCGCTGAAGAGAATCAGAACACCTGAAGCCACAGCCAATACACAAAAAACAACCAGAAGCAGACGCTTTACTATAAAAGAAAGATACATAAGCCTTATTAATTATAAAGCGCGTATTATGCTTTATTTATATAAGCTTAAATTCGCCATCCGTGCTTTACTCGCGCCAGGAATAAAGCACAGGCCGCATCCGGCGGCCTTTTCCGGGATGATTAACGGTCAGTGATACATTGCAGACGGCGGTGACGAAGCGCGTCGTAGCACCAGTTGTAGATAACCGTATAGGGCAGAAAGAACAGGAAGAAACCTGTTTCGACCATAAACGCTTTTAGCAGAGTAATATCCAGCATCCAGGCGGCAAGCGGCAGCCCAATCAAAATAAACCCCCCTTCAAACCCCAGCGCATGAACCACACGCAGCGGCATACGGCGCTGCTGCCCGAGCGGGAAAATTCTGTCGAATCCCGCGTTATAAATAATGTTCCACACCATCGCTACGGTAGAGAGCATAATTGCCAGGGCGCCCATCTGGAATAACGGCTTATCCATGATCCAGGCGGCTAGTGGTGCGCAAATAGCAATGGCGATAACTTCAAATCCAACCGCGTGCAGGACTCGCTCGCTAAACGATCTTTTTTGTGACTGCATATCAATAAACTCCAGAAAGTAGTGCTCTGACGCTATTGTTATCGTAATTAGTGATAGCATAAAGTTAATTCCCATCGATAAAAGCGATAGATGATGCTTTACTCTCCTGAATCCTTAGAAGCCTTTTTGCAGGCGGTCGACACCGGTTCTTTTTCTGCCGCCGCCCGCAAGCTAAAAAAAGGCCAGTCGACCATCAGCACTGCGATAGCCAATCTGGAAGCAGCTCTCGGCGTTGTGTTGTTCGACAGAAAAAGCCGCCAGCCGGTGCTTACCGCACAGGGTGAACGGGTGCTGCCCTATATTCAGGCGATAATGTCCGCCAGCGAGCGACTGGACGAAGTATCGGTACGCCTTGCGGGAAATATCGAACCACGCCTTAGCTTTGTACTTTCAGACGTCTGGCAAACCACGCACCACGAATCTATTCTTAAGCGCTTTTCAGAACGCTTTCCGGATATTGAATTTGAGTGTCTGATTGCAGAAGACAATGATGTTATTGATTTGATTCAATCCGGCCGTGCCCACGTTGGCGTGTTGCGTGTGCAGGCGCGCTATCCGCTTGATGTGACAGCGTCACGCTTGCAGGTGGGCGCGCAAATGGCGATTTATATTCATAAACAGCATGAATTTGCCGCCCGTCAGACCATCGAAATCGATGAGCTTCATACCGTGCGCCAGCTTTGTCTTAAAACTTATAAAGATCCCACGCGTAATCCTGGCGGCGGCCCGGTATGGTCTTCCCCCTCTTTGCTGATGCTGCTCGAAATGGCGGAGCAAGGGTTCGGCTGGGGAATTTTACCGCGCTGGCTGGTAGAGCAGTTCGGCCACAATATGCTTACGGAGCTGCCTGTCGCCGGTTGGCCACAGCTTATTGACGTGGACGTGATATGGTCCAACAAAGTGCCGCCTGGGGCTGCCGGGAGGTGGATTATCGATCGGCTACGGGCGCAGCGTTGAAGGCGATTAGCCCGGGTAACTGTCCGACATGGCGCAAAAAAACCACTGCCTGAGCAGTGGTTTCGTCACAGCAGAAATCAATGAATACCGAGCCGGTATGCGTGGGTTATCTCTTCGCGCAGTTCGAGGGAGGTCAGTTCCATCAGGTCAGCAAATTCCAGTTTGAGTTGGTTAAACCGAATCAGATACTGGGCTGGCGTCAGGTTTTCTGCTTCGCGGCGGAGATATTCAAACGCAAGCTTGGTCGGGGTTATATCAGTATTCATTGCAATCCTCAGTCTGTTCGTGATGAAAAACCCTACAAGGGTAGCACGAACAGACTGTTCAAAAAACCGCCAACTCAAATACCTGATGTTTATTTCAAGCTTTCCGGCAGGGTAATGACCCAAAGCTCATTAAGCGATTCAGGTTTATCCAGCGGTTTGAGCGCGATTTTGGCGGCGACTTCTTGCCCGTTCAGGGTCAGATGACCTTTGCCATCTACTTCATAATCGGCCGTTTTCTTAGCGCTGCTGTCCGGATTATCCAGTACCGCCTGCAGGCCAAAATCGTTGTCGTTGATTACCGCGATGGTCTGGTTATCAATCAGCGTCATCCCTTCCGCTTTTTCCTGCTGCCACCCCAGCTTGCGTAAGTCCAGGATCGCTTTCTTCCCGGCGAGTTTAATGCCGCGAGCCTGCAACT
>DALYUA010000330.1:0-2533 GCA_031993245.1 Buttiauxella sp.
GGAGTTGTAGCTCGTAACATTCCGCATGTATATTTTTCACTGATACAACATGGGCTTATTACATAAAAACAGGAATAATATGAAAAAGTTGATTATGGTTATTTTGGCTGCCACGGCCATTTCCGGATGCGCACAGCAAACCTTCTCCGTGAACAAAGGCGTCACGACTGCACCTCAGCAAGTCACCACACATCACTTCTTCGTAAGCGGTATCGGACAAAAGAAACAAATTGACGCGGCCCAGGTTTGCGGCGGTGCTGATAAGGTCGTAAGCACCGAAGTCCAGCAGACGTTTGTTAATGGCCTGCTTGGGGTTGTTACCTTCGGCATTTACACCCCGCGTGAAGCACGCGTTTATTGCGCTAAATAATTTAAACTACATAGCTTATTAAAGCCCACTAAACGTGGGCTTTTTTGTGTTATTTCGGTACACGCAGTACCTGTCCCGGATAAATTTTATCCGGGCTTTTGAGCATCGGCTTGTTGGCCTCAAAGATTTTGTTGTACTGGTTTGCGTCGCCGTAAACCTGCTTAGAGATTGCGCTCAGGGTATCGCCTGATTTCACGGTGTAATACTGGCTTTCTTCAGCCGCTTCCTTCACCGTCACTTTATCTTCTACACCGGCAATGCCCGCAACGTTACCAACAGCTATCAGGATTTTCTCTTTCGCTTCCTGGCTTAGCCCTTCGCCCGTTACGACGGCTTTACCGTCCTCAACTTTTACATCGACTTTATCTGCATCCGGAACGCCGGTTTTTTTCAGGTGTTCCTTCAGGAGTTCATTTTGATCGGCGGCATGCGCCGTTCCGGTAACAGCATGGAGTATTTTCTCGCCTGCTTCTTTTACAAAATTGATTAATCCCATATCTTCTTTCTCCTCCTGATAATTTTAGTTTGGGTAGCGACAACACTTTCGAGTTAAAAGTCTAGCAGACGAAAGCGCTATGCGAGCAAGAACGCGCCAGAGCGTACAGATGAATACAGAACGAATGGCCACGTTGCCGCTACAGTTGAGATGATAACTTTAGTCTAATTTGTAATCAATCTATAAAAATCAAGTTAATAGATATGAAGATTGTCTGTTTTGGCGGCTAAGCCGCTAAACGATGGCTTAGCATCAAAATTAGCCTTCCCTTTCTTTATCCGCTTTCAGAATATCTATCAGCTTTTCGGCCTGTATCACCGTTGCATAACGCCCGGAAAACGACAGGAAAAATCAAAGCAGTGACCTTAATGTTATAAGGTGTTATTGCCTGCATCTTAAATTTTCCTTTTTATCCTCGCCGGTTAGCAGGCAGTAACCAGAAGCATCCGTGACGATGATTTCTCTTCCCGCAATTAAATTCCCCTCACCTATACCTAAAAAGTCTTAATCAGCGCCTTATTAAAAGTATTTCTTATGGATTTTGAAATAATTTCCATAACAAACTGTTTTTTAATATAAAAAATTGAGAAATCCGCCAATAAAGTGTGATGTAGCCTTTGTTTTTAACATTCTGTTAAAAAGTTTCTTTTCGTTCAGGCCGATAACTTTGCCAGTTAACAGGAGAGATAAAATGAAATCACTGACCCACAATTTGTTGTTATTGATCTGCTGTTCCATCCTGATGTCGGCGCTGGTTACCGCCATTGCGCTTTACGGTAGCCAGCAGAGCGCGCAAAAGACCGCAAGCGGCATGCTGGCGAAGGATCTGGTGTCGGATATTCATCCCGCGCCGGTCTATCTTATCGAAATGCGTCTGGTGCTTTCTCGCGTGGTTGAAGGCACCCTGACCGTCGATCAGGCCGATAGCGAAATACAGCGTCTTAACAAACTCTGGCATCAAAGAATCGACTACTGGAAAAGCGTTTTGCCACCGGAGCTGCAGAAAAAACTGCTGGGCGCGCAGTACACGGCCGGGCTGGCGATGATCAAAGAGGCGAACGATTTAATCGAGCTGATTCGCAGCGGTGCGCCGACGCCGCTGTTCGAGAGGCTCAAAGCGGCGGATAAGGACTTCTTCGCCCATGAAAAAGGAATTAATGCCTTTGTGCAGGAGACTTCAGATTACGCCAACAGCGCCGTCAGCGACGCGCAAAACAGCACCAGCAACTCGGTAAAATGGCAGATGATTGGCTCCGGCGCGGCGGTGTTATTACTGCTGCTTATCGGCTACTGGGTGCATCGCAATATTTTCAAATCGCTTGGCGCGGAACCGGCGCAGGTGGCTGAGATCGCCAATGCCGTCGCCAATGGCGATCTGACGCGCCATGTTCCCGTGCGGGAAGGCGATACGCAAAGCGTGATGGCCGCCATGAAGACCATGTGTGAAGAGTTAATGATGATCATTAATATCGTGCACCAGAGCAGCAATCATATCACCAACAGCTCCGGTGAAATCGTTAGCGGCAACGTGGATCTGGCTTCCCGCACCGAGGAGCAGGCCAGCGCGCTGGAACAGACCGCGTCCTCAATGGAAGAGATGACGGCCACGGTAAAACAGAACGCCGAGAATGCGCAAGCCGCCAGCCAGCTTGCCACAGCAGCCTCAC
>DALYUA010000330.1:2543-4159 GCA_031993245.1 Buttiauxella sp.
CACGTAGTGCCGAACAAGGCGGCGCCGTCGTCGCCCGCGTGGTGCAGACTATGGACGAGATCTCCGCTTCCGCCAGTAAAATCACCGACATCATCAGCGTCATTGACGGTATCGCTTTCCAGACCAATATTCTGGCGCTTAACGCCGCCGTGGAGGCCGCCCGTGCAGGTGACCAGGGACGTGGATTCGCGGTGGTTGCCGGGGAAGTTCGCAGCCTTGCGCAGCGCAGCGCGGGCGCGGCAAAAGAGATAAAAGTGCTGATTGAAAACTCCGTTTCACAGGTTACGCACGGCAGCGAACTGGTAAATGAAGCAGGCAAAACTATCAATACCGCCGTAACGGATGTGAAACGCGTGGCGGCTCTGATGGCCGAGATCACTAACGCCAGCGAAGAGCAAAGCAGCGGTATTGCGCAGGTAAGTACCGCAATCAGCCAGATGGACGTCACCACGCAGCAGAACGCGGCGATGGTAAACCAGGCGGCCGCAGCGGCAGAGGCGTTGCTTGATCAGACTCGCGGACTGCGTGAAGTCGTCTCGCAGTTCCGCCTGAGCAACGCAGTCTAGGAGATAAGCGACGCCAGGTAACGTCCCGGCGTCGTTCCCAGTGATTTCCTGAACATAGTAATAAAAGCATTGGTGGACTCGTACCCCAGCGCGTCCGCCACCTTCTGTACCGTTTCCCCATCGATTAATAATTGCAGGGCGATTATTAACTGCAGCTGCTGCCGCCAGCGACGGAAATTTAACCCCGTTTCCTTAACCACCAGCCGGGCCAGATTTCGTTCGCTCATTGCCAGCAGCGAGGCCCACTGCGCCAGCGTTCGCCGCGCCTGCGGAGCCTGCGCCAGCTGTTCGGCCATCTGACGGATTTTGGGATGGGGGGACATAGGCAAGCGCAGTTGCTCAACCGGCTGGTGCGGTAACTCATCAAAAAGAACCTGAACCAGGCGTTTTTGCGCAGGCGTGTCATCCTCGTCGTGAGGATGCCGGGCCAGATGCAAAATCAACTCTCGCACCAGCGGGGAGATCTTTAACGTGCAGCACTGGTCCGGCATCTCCACGGCGCCGGGTTCGATAAACAAAAAGCAGATCTGCGCGTTGGTCGTGGCGCGATTGCTGTGCGGCATTGAGCCGGGGATCCAGACCGCGTATTGCGTCGGCACCATCCACATCGCCTGCTCTACCTCGCAGGTTATTCCGCCGTGCAAAGCAACGATCAGTTGGCCTTTGCGGTGCTGATGAAACGGTATTTCCTTTACGCTTTCCGCCACGCGTATGCGAAAAGCCTGGGCAGGTTGCAGGCTGCTGTCCGGGTCAAATCCTTCTAAGGCTAAACCGCGCTCCATTATTCTGTCCGAATTTAGGGATAAACTGTCATTTTACGTTGATTTGCTCATGGACAGAAGCGTGTATCTTTAGGCTTCGATTTTAATGGACATGAAAAATGACGACTTCCTCTTCAGCGAGCATAAAAAAGCGCGGCCTGTTACTGCTCGGTATTCTGACGATCGCCACGACGCTACGCGTCACCTTTACCGGCGCGGCCCCGTTACTGGATATGGTGCGTGACGCCTTCGGCTTAACCACGGCTCAGACCGGCGTGCTGACTACGCT
>DALYUA010000331.1:0-4140 GCA_031993245.1 Buttiauxella sp.
AAAATGGTGCGTTCAATTGGACTCGAACCAACGACCCCCACCATGTCAAGGTGGTGCTCTAACCAACTGAGCTATGAACGCATCGAAAAGGCCTTTATAAAACTAATTTAACGCCTTGATAATTAAGCTTTTTACTTATTTATTACCCGGTTAATCTACAGGCTAACGCCGCCGGTGTCAATCAGGATACGCACAGCACCCTGGCCTGCAAATAATGCAGATCAGGGTGCAAGTGCTGCTGTTGGAAAACGACGATTTAACAGCGCATACCGGCTGTTTGTTATTTGCGGCCGAGAAGATAGCCGATAACAATGCCGACGGCGCCGGCTATCGCCAGACCACCGATGGGATTGGCTGAAACCTGATCTCTGAGCGTGTCGGTAGCATCCCGGGTTGCGTGGCTCGCCTGGGATGCATATTTTTGCGCCATGCCTTTTACCGTATCGTCCGGGCTGTTAGTGGTGCGGCCAAATAATTCCTGCGCTTTACCGGTAGCTTCATTGACCTTATCTTCTGCTTTCTCAAACATTTCATACTCCTTCGATGCGAATGTAATCATAAGTATAGACAAGATGTGCGGCCTGGTTAAAAACCTCTGCCGGCCGCTGACCATTTGCCTTACGGCCTATTGTGAGCCAGGCCCTGTCGGTAATTCGCGCATGGCTTTAACATCAATTTCTGTATCAGCTTTTGCAAGGCGTTGCGTTAATACAAGCAGATCGTTGAACTGGGCCAGCAGCAGCTCCGTATCGCTTTTTAAAAGATTATCTGAGGCCTCAAGCACCGTGTTAATGGCCTTTTTAACGCTTTCGACAATCTGCTCCAGGCCGCCATCTTTTCCTACCGCGAGCAACATAGCGCTGAGTAGCAGCGACTGGGCCTCCACCTGAGCGGTCAGTAATTTTGATTCTGCATCCATCTTCGAAATCTTGGCAATCATACTGATGATGATGTTTTTCATACCTGCCCCTCGCTTGAAATCCAGCCGCTACTGTATCCAAATCAGCCGCGTTTATATTCAGGCGAGGTCGCACATTTAACTAATTCCAGTCGTTACTACAGAAACTGGCTTAGCGGGGAGGCAAAGCATAGGCGACCAGGGCATCCCCTGATTTGGTTCCCAGACCTCCGTGCCCGCCTGCGGCAATCACCACAAACTGTCTACCGTCAGTTCCCATATAGGTCATTGGCGTTGCCTGTCCGCCCGCCGGCAGCCGCGCGCGCCAGAGCTCTTTGCCGTTCATTTCATCAAAGGCCCGCAGGTAGTTATCAGCAGTAGCGCCCATAAAAATCAAACCGCTGCGCGTCACAATATTGCCCCCGATCATGAAAATGCCTGTAGGCAAAGGCGCGTTGGTATGCGTCCCGAATATATTCATATCCCGGGTTGTACCCGCCGGGCGTTCCCAGGCAATTTTGCGCGTTGTCAGGTCTATGGCAACCAGTTTGCCCCACGGCGGCGCGCTGCACGGTGCGCCTAAAGCCGTCAACCAGGGCTTCACTACCGCAGCCCATGGCGTACCGTACTGCGGCCCGACGGCAAACTCTTTAGGCTTTGGATAGGCCTCTTTGCTTCCCCATCCCGCCCAGCTCTTCATTAAACCTTTTTTAATCGCTTCACTGGATTTCAGCAGCTGCATAGTGAAGGGAATGTAACTGGTGTTGGCAATCAGCAGATGGCGGAGCGGATCGACAGAAGCACCGTACCAGTCCATTACGCCATCGAAGGCCGGATAGGCAATCGAGGTGCCTTCTGCGGGGGGCGTAAATCTGCCCTGGTAGCGAAAGCGGTGAAACTGAATACGGCACCAGAGCTGATCGATGGGAGTGGCACCCCACATATCTGTCTCTTTAAGATCCGGCGGAGCAAGGTTTGGCATACCCACCGAATCCGGCTGCGTTGGGGAAAGGTGCTCGCCGGGCAGAGCAGGGGATATGGGAACGGGTTTCTCCACAACCTGGGCAAGAGGTTTACCGGTGCGCCTGTCCAGCATAAAAAGTTGACCCATTTTGGTCGTCTGAACCAAAGCCGGAACGGACTGGCCTTGCCCGTCAGGCAAATTTATTAGCGTCGGACCGATGGGGAGGTCATAGTCCCAGACATCGTGATGGACGGTCTGAAAATGCCAACGTTCAAGTCCCGTGTGGATATCCAGCGCCACCAGCGCGCTGGAATATTTATCATCAAATGGACGCCTTTTCGCGCCGTAATAGTCCGGTGTGGCGTTGCCCAGCGGAATATAAACCAGGCCCAGTTCGGGATCGGCGGTGTAGGTTCCCCAGCCGTTAGGCGTTCCACGCGTGTATTCCTCTCCAGGTTTTAGCCGCGCATTTTGAGGGTTTCTTCCCATGTCCCAACTCCACGCTAGCTTGCCCGTGCTGATGTCATAGGCCCGCACCACGCCGGAGGGTTCCCCGGTCGCCTGGTTATCGTATATCCAGCCGCCGAGAACAATTTTATTGTCCATCACCAAAGGCTGCGAGGTGATGTAATGAAAACCTGACGGTACCTCTCCCATACGATCGGTCAGGCTGACAAATCCCCGATCGCCGAATGAGGCGCAGGGTTTACCCGTTTGCGCATTCAGCGCGACCATTCGCGCATTGCTGGTGGTGGTAATTATTTTTTCCGGGCAGCTTTTATCTTCAATCGTCTTACCGTACGCCACGCCGCGGCAGGCAAGGTATTCATTAGCCGACGTATCCGCGTGAGGATCGAACCGCCAGCGCTGCTTGCCGGTCGTGGCATCAAGCGCAATGACCTGACGGTGCGGCGTGCAAATATAAAGAGTGTTGTTTACCTTGATGGGTGTTACTTCAAAATTGAACTCCCGCCCGGCTTTATCCTCCCCCTCACGCAAAACGTCTCCGGTGTGATACTCCCAGGCAGGCTTGAGCTGGCTGACATTAGCGGGAGTCAACTGTTCCAGCGGGGAAAAACGCTGGCCGGCGGCGTTGCGACCATAGAAATGCCAGTCGTTATCTTCTGTCTGCGGGCCAGGCGTAGCATCTGCTTTTATCTCGGGCAGCAACTGATGCTGTACAAAGCGTGAATCAGTGATCTGCCAGCCTGAATAAAGAATGCCCGCAATAGACGCGAGATAGAAACAGCCCGTCAGCAAGCCCGTAAGGCGGGGCTTCCTCTGCGGCATAAGGGGCCGGGTAATCCAGGGCATACTCACCCAGACGCCGAGCAGGGCAAGGCCAAACAAACGTGGCATCAACTGCCAGCCATCAAGCCCAACCTCACTGAGCGACCATACAGCACAGGCGATAAAAGTAAGCAGATAAAGCCCCGCCCCCGCGCTCCGATAGCGTATAAGGTAGATGCCGCTCAATAAAAAACCGACGCCAAAAAGTATGTACCATGGCGTACCGCCCAGCGCGGCCAGCCAGCCCCCTAAGGTTAGAAAGGTCACACCTAACAGGCAGATAACCATCCCCGTTAACGAAACTAATGAAAACCAGGATTTTTTCATTATGTCATTTCACTGATTAAGAAGAGAATAATAAAGCATATAAAGGAAATGAGAAAAAAGTGCGGGTCAAGAAAAGCGAGACGCTTTGATTTATAAAATGCCTTGCTAATCAACGCACAAAAGCATGGAAAAGAGTGTCGCTAAATCTTACAGAAGATATATTCGGATTGCTTTTTTCATACCAAAGTATTAAGTGGCGGGAAAAGAGCTATAAGAAAGTTTTCGATGTTAAAGACGTGGGTAGGATATATTACGTAACAAAAGGAGACTGTAATTAAAATTGTGTAATTGCCTGTTTTTGATATGTTCACTCCAACAACGGAGACAGGCAAATTATGGACGAAAATAAACTCAAAGCACTGGCAACTGAACTGGCCAAAGGCCTTAAAACCGAAGCCGACCTCAACCAGTTTTCCCGGATGCTGACGAAGCTTACCGTCGAAACGGCGCTCAATGCAGAACTGACCAACCACCTCGGACACGAGAAAAATGCGCCCAAAAAAGGCTCAAATACCCGCAATGGCTACTCGTCAAAAACGCTGCTGAGTGATGACGGCGAGATCGAGTTGAATACCCCGCGTGACCGTGAAAATACCTTTGAACCTCAGTTGATTAAGAAGAACCAGACGCGCATCACACAGATGGACAGTCAGATTTTGTC
>DALYUA010000332.1:0-4131 GCA_031993245.1 Buttiauxella sp.
ACGACATACTGAATTAATGGTTTATCTACCAGCGGCAGCATCTCTTTCGGAATTGCCTTAGTAGCCGGCAACATACGCGTACCCAATCCCGCAACAGGGATTACTGCTTTTCTAACTTTAGAATTAATGGCAGCCATTGAAAAACCTCCTGGACTGGTCAAGTGTTAAACTTGTTCGTCAATTTAAAAACGCGTTCGAGTATATCAGCTTAAAATCTAAATCTGCCGCTGATTACCCGCAGCGCGGGTAATTTAAGACTAATACGAATCGGTATGCCGCGATATTACCACCAGCCCAGGCGGGGGAGAAAAGCTAAATGTAATCAGTGGTTCAGGTGCTCACTCCGCAGACAACATTAAGCGTAAACGACCGCCCGCGCCCCATACCTGACACTGCCAGGCATCACAGTTTTGGCTGATTTGATTCAGATAAGTATTGCCCAGGGTACCTAATGGCACACCATTACTAACCTGAATTTGATGCTCCCCGGTATTTAAAGTGGCATTAAGGCCGGCGGAAACCAAAATGAGGTTTTTTAATGTGCTGTGATAATAGCCAACGATGAGCGGAAATTGTCCGGTCAGATTTGCCTGGCGTAATAACTGATTCACCTGTTTAAGCAAATTACCTAATTCCGGCAGTCGCTGACGCTGATGGGAAAGCTGCTCCTGAAGCAGGCCATTAAACAGCGCGCGCAGCAATAAAGCTGCCAGCACGCCATTATCTCCGGCGCGCGTGACGTCAAGGCAATAAAATGCGAGATCGTTTTCAGACAACGGCGCGATATCAAGCACAAGACCAGGCTCATCGGCTGCAACAAGCTGACGGTAGTTAACCCGACAATGAGACATGACCTGCTGAACCGGCGGCTGCAGTTCCTGAAGCAGTTTCGCGGCGGCCTGTGGGTCGCTGACCAGCGCGTCCCAGTCCTGGAAGAGACGTTCTTCCTCTTCGACACGAGAGTTAAACATTGTCGGATAGAGACAGGCAAATACGGTTTCACGCAGGCGATTAAGATCTTTTATCGGTTTTAGCAGCACGTCCTGCACGCCCAGGCGCAGCGCCTTAGCAATATCCGACATATTTTCCGTCGCGGAAATCACAAGGATAGGTAACTGATTGCCTTCGTTACGAATATGCTCAACCAGTTTCAGCCCGTTCATGCGCGGCATGGCGAGATCGCAGATCAACAAATCAGGCGACACGCCCAACATTTTTTCCAGCGCATCAATACCGTCCCGCGCTAAAGAGGTGACGGCACCAAGCGAGGAGAGATAGCTATCCAAAAGGGAGCGGAAAACGGGCTCATCCTCAACGATGAGAATCTGTTTTCCCGCAAGTGGCTGTGTCATGCTATCTCCTGTGCCTGGTCATCAATAAATAGTGGCATGGTATGGCTCTGAGCGCCCGTCAGAATTACCTGAAGATATGTAAAATCCCAATACTCAATCATGAGTACGGACCAGAGGTAACAGTTCATCCATCTTTTTTTCTACCGCCTGGGACCCGGCAGTAATGGCTTCCGCTGCACGATGAAAATCCAGCGTAGAGATTTGCGGACAGAACGGCTGCAGTAAAATATCCGGCGGATCGCCTGCCATACGGTTACGTTTGAGGCGATTTTCCAGTACCTGAATCGAGGTGGTCATGATTTCCATCGCCGTCGGCGACGTAAACGCTTGCCGGCTTTTCATTTTCCCCAGTTGCTCGCGCAGGCGACCGTGCCAGGTGGAAGGTTGCCCAACCTCTTCCTTTATCGAGCCGGTCACATTCATGGACAGCAAATCCTGTTGCATCAGATGGGCGTCGTGCTGCAAATCTACAGCGATAACAATATCCGCTCCTAAAGCACGCGTTAGCGAGACAGGCACCGGGTTCACCACCGCGCCATCCACGAGCCAGTAGCCGTTATAGCCCACAGGTGAGAGCAGACCCGGCATGCTGCACGAGGCACGCACAGCCTGATGTAGATCGCCATCAGTGAACCAAAGCTCACGACCCGTACTTAAATTGCACGCCACGGATCCAAAGCGCAAATGGCAGCTTTCGATTGATTCCTCGGGGATAATTTTGCGAACGTTATTAAAAACTCTTTCGCCACGCAGTAAACCTCCGCGACGCCAGGAGAGGTCCATCAGGCGTAAAACGTCCCAATAGCCAAACGATCTTACCCAATGTTCCATTACGGATAACCGATTGCAGGCGTAAGCGGCGCCAACCAGCGCTCCTACCGAACATCCCGCAACGATATCAATCTGAATACCTGCCCGCTTTAACGCGTTGATCACGCCAATATGCGCCCAACCTTTTGCTGCTCCCGACCCTAACGCCAGGCCGATTTTTACCTGTCTCATTCCGCCTCGGTCAATCTCTACAGGATTTTCATCCCGTGGCGCCTTCGCCAATGCTCAGTTAACATAGCGCTGCCGGGCGTTATCACGCCGATTACTATTTTTAAGGAGTTACTGTGGCGCAACTTTGTCCTTGTGGCAGCGGTTTGGAGTATAGCCTATGTTGCCAGCCTTACCTACGCGGTGAAAGCCTGCCAGGGACGCCAGCACAGCTTATGCGTTCGCGCTATTGTGCGTATGTGATGCAGGATGCGGAATATCTGCTTGCAAGCTGGCATCCGCAAGCGCGTCATGAAACGCTAACAGCAGATATTTCTGCCAGTTTTACCGGCACGCAGTGGCTCGGTTTAACCATTTTTGACGAGGCTGATGGCCAAAGCAGCAATGAAGGATATGTCAGTTTTGTAGCGCGTTTCGATGATAAGGGCCGTGAAAGCGCCATTATTGAACGTTCCCGTTTTTTAAAAGAATCTGGTCAGTGGTACTATATCGACGGTACGAGCCCCCGGTTGGGTCGTAACGACCCTTGCCCATGCGGTTCGGGGAAAAAATTTAAAAAATGTTGTGGGCGGTAAGCTTCCGGACCGTAACCACACTCTTATTTAGCAAACACCGTTCACAGGATTTACCAAGCGATGCAAGCACTGCAACGAAAAGTACTTCGTACTATCTGCCCTGACGCAAAGGGCCTGATCGCCAAAATTACCAACATCTGTTACAAGCACGAATTAAATATCGTGCAAAACAACGAATTCGTCGATCACCGCACCGGCCGCTTTTTCATGCGTACCGAACTTGAAGGGATCTTTAACGATACCACTCTGCTTGCCGATCTGGACGGAGCGTTGCCTGAAGGTTCCGTGCGCGAACTGACGCCAGCGGGCCACCGCCGCATCGTTATTCTGGTCACCAAAGAGGCCCACTGCCTGGGCGATCTGTTGATGAAAGCCACCTATGGCGGTCTGGACGTTGAAATAGCTGCCGTTATCGGCAATCACGACACGCTACGCACGCTGGTTGAACGCTTCGATATCCCTTTTCAGCTTGTCAGCCATGAAGGTATGACCCGCGAGGAACACGATACGCAGATGGCTGACGCTATCGCCGCTTACGAACCAGACTACGTTGTGCTGGCGAAATACATGCGTGTGCTTACCCCTTCGTTCGTGTCACGCTTCCCGAATCAGATAATCAATATTCACCACTCGTTCCTGCCGGCATTTATTGGCGCACGCCCTTATCACCAGGCGTATGAGCGTGGCGTGAAGATTATCGGCGCCACGGCACACTACGTGAACGACAACCTTGATGAAGGCCCGATCATTATGCAGGACGTGATTCACGTGGATCACACCTACACCGCAGAAGATATGATGCGAGCAGGCCGCGACGTGGAGAAAAACGTTCTGAGCCGCGCCCTGTATCAGGTGCTGGCCCAGCGCGTATTCGTTTACGGCAACCGCACCATCATTTTGTAATATCCACAGATGAATCGTTTAGCTTTACAACGTTACGCGTAAAAAAACGGCAAACGATTCATTTTCTTACAGCGAAAGCTTTACAGCGACGCTTCATTTGATATGATGCGCCCCGCTTCCAGTCTAAGGAAGCAGGCCAATAAAGCATGACCCCGTGGTGGGGTTCCCGAGCGATCATAAGGGAGCTGACTGCAAATCTGCCGTCATCGACTTTGAAGTTCGACTCGAGCACCAGCGAGAGAACGTAGCGATAGCAACGTTAATCCTTTCACCACCAAAATAGCATTACCCCGTGGTGGGGT
>DALYUA010000333.1:0-4109 GCA_031993245.1 Buttiauxella sp.
ACTGCGGCAGGAAGTACTCACCCAGCCTTACGGTGACATTACAGCGCCGCGCTATTTCAACGCTGTTTTCTAACGCTTCCGGGATGTCCGAGAACAGCTCGCACATCTCTTCTTCACTACGCATGTACTGCTGCGTGGAATAGTTGCGCGGGCGTTTTGGATCGTCGAGCGTAAAGCCATCGTGGATGGCAACGCGGATTTCATGGGCGTCGAAGTCAGATGCATCAATAAAACGTACGTCATTGGTTGCCACGACCGGCAGACCGCGTTCTTCAGCAAGGGCGACTGCGGCATGCAGATAATTTTCTTCATCGGCACGGCCCGTACGGATCAGTTCCAGATAGAAGCGATCGGCAAAATGCTGCTGGTAGAATTCCAGGCACTGATCGACCTGAATATGATTTCCACGCAACAAGTTTTTGCCAATATCCCCCATCCGCCCGCCGGAAATCAGGATCAGCCCTTCGTTTAGCTCCGCAAGCCAGCCACGATCGATAACCGGCCCCGCGCCGCCATAGCCACGCTGATAGGCTTTAGAAATAAGTAACGTCAGGTTCTGGTAGCCGACATTGTTCGCGGCAAGCACGGTGAGATGGCTGAGCTCGTCGCCCAGCAATTCGTTGGCGACGTTAAAATCCGCGCCAATGATGGGTTTGATCCCGGCACCATGGGCGCCGCCATAAAACTTCACCAGGCCACACAGGTTTGTAAAATCGGTAATAGCTAAAGCCGGCATGTTCAGCGCCGCGGCTTTTTTCACCAGCGGCCCGATTTTTGCCAGCCCGTCAATCATGGAATAATCACTGTGCACCCGCAGGTGAACGAAACGTGGTTCAGCCATTTTTCATTCCGATTAAATGTGTACCAGATGCCCGCAGGTCAGGACGTCAGCCCAAGGGCGCGTTTGACCGGAGCAAAACTGCGACGATGATGTTCGGTGGCACCGTGCTCAGCCAGCCTTTCAAGGTGGAAAGCAGTCGGATAGCCTTTATGTTGAGCAAATCCGTACTGAGGGAAGCTTAAATCAAGCGTAGCCATTTCGCGGTCGCGCGTAACTTTAGCCAGTATCGACGCGGCGCTTATCTCGGCAACCCGGCTGTCCCCTTTTACCACCGCCAGCGAAGGCATGGGCAATGCAGGGCAACGATTCCCGTCGATGAGCACGTATTCCGGCACAATGGCCAGGCTTGCAACGGCACGCTGCATGGCAAGCATGGTTGCGTGCAAAATATTTAGCTGGTCGATTTCTTCCGGCTCGGCGCGCCCGAGGCTCCAGGCCAGCGCCTTCTCGATGATTTCTTCGTAGAGCGCATTGCGGCGCTTTTCAGAAAGTTTCTTCGAGTCCGCAAGGCCGACAATTGGCTTTGCCGGATCGAGGATCACGGCGGCGGTCACAACCGCGCCAACCAGCGGGCCGCGGCCCACTTCATCCACACCTGCAACCAGGCGCGTATGCGGATAAATAAATTCTATCATTGTGCCAGCTCCAGCACTGCCTCTGCCGCCTGAACATCTGCATTACAGCGAATTTGTTCATGCAGGACACGGAAGGTATCGTGCATTTGATGGCTCTGCGCGCCGTCTTCAAGCAGCGGTTCCAGGGCGGCCGCCAGCGCGACCGGCTCACACTCTTCCTGAAGCAGCTCTTTTACGAGCTCGCGGCCAGCAAGAAGGTTAGGCAGAGAAACATAATCGGTTTTCACCAGGCGTTTTGCGAGCCAGAAGGTGAACGGCTTCATACGGTAACCAACCACCATCGGACACTTCGCCAGCATGCATTCAAGCGCCGCCGTGCCGGATGCCAGCAACGCAGCGTCGCTTGCGACCATCGCCTCGCGGCCCATTCCGTCCAGCAAATGCACGTTCAGCTCGGGTGCAATTTCGGCTTTAATTTGCTCAAACTGTTCGCGCCTTTTGGCGTTCACCAGCGGCACGACAATTTCAAGATCCGGGAAGCGACGCCGAAGAAGCTGCGCGGTTCGCAGGAAATCGGCGCTTAGCATCTCAACTTCTGCACCGCGGCTGCCGGGCAGCAAGGCCAGACATTTTACATGCGGGGATATGCCAAGCGTTGCGCGGGCTGCGTTTTTGTCAGGATCAAGCGGCATGGCATCGGCCATGGTATGACCGATAAAACGGCAGGGAACGTTAAACCTGTCATAAAAGGCTTTTTCAAAAGGCAGGAAGGCGAGCACCAGATCGGTGGCTCTACCAATTTTGAAAACGCGCTTCTGACGCCATGCCCAGACGGAAGGGCTGACGTAATGAATCGTGCGAATGCCCTGCTTTTTGAGACGACCTTCCAGGGTGATATTAAAATCAGGCGCGTCGATTCCGACGAATACATCTGGCTGCAACTCAGTAAAGCGGCGGGTTAAATCAGCGCGGATATGCAACAGGCGACGCAGGCGACCGAGCACTTCAACAATGCCCATTACCGCCAGCTCTTCCATTTCATACCAGGCTTCACAGCCTTCGGCCTGCATGCGCGGACCAGCGACGCCCACAAAACGGGCGTCCGGGTGCTGCGCCTTCAGAGCGCGTATTAAACCTGCACCAAGAATATCGCCGGAAGTTTCTCCGGCGACCAGGGCAATGGTAAGGGGACGGCCAGGCTTCATTTAGCGAATCAGACCGCGCGTGGAGCGCGCAAAGAATTCAACAAATGCGTTAACTTCCGGATGCTGTTTAGCAAGCTCAGCGATTTCCGGTTTTGCCTCGTCGAGAGTTTTACCGCTGCGATACAGCAGCTTGTAAGCGTTGCGAATAGCGTGCAGCGCTTCTTTGCTGAAACCACGGCGTTTTAACCCTTCAAAATTGACGCCAAACGGCGTCGCGTGATTGCCCTGCGCAATAACATACGGCGGAACATCCTGTGCTACGCCGGAGCAGCCGCCAACCATCACGTGCGCACCAATAATGCAGAACTGGTGCACCGCGGTCATGCCGCCGATGATGGCAAAATCATCGACAGAAACGTGACCTGCAAGCGTTGCGTTATTAGCGAGGATACAGCGATTCCCGACGGTACAATCGTGCGCCACGTGTGCGTTGATCATCAGCAGGTTATCGCTACCCACCTTCGTCAAGCCACCGCCCTGTTCTGTTCCACGATGGATGGTGACGCTCTCGCGAATGCGGTTGCGATCGCCAATCTCCACGCGAGTAGGTTCACCTGCATATTTAAGGTCCTGGTTAACTTCACCAATGGAGGCGAACTGGTAAATCTCGTTATCACGGCCAATGGTCGTATGACCATTTACCACAACGTGAGATTTCAGAACGGTTCCCTCACCGATCTCAACATGCGGACCAACCACGCAAAACGGGCCAATGTGGACGTTAGCACCAATCACGGCGCCCTCTTCCACAATGGATGATGGATGAATAAAGGCGGATTTATCAATCACGTATCAGCTCTCCCGGCTGCGGGCGCACATCATAGTTGCTTCGCAGACAATTTTACCGTCAACGGTAGCCACGCCTTTAAAGCGCGTCAGACCACGGCGGGTTTTTTCGAAAGTTACTTCCATGACCATCTGGTCACCTGGCACGACCGGACGCTTAAAGCGCGCTTCGTCGATACCGGCAAAGTAATAAAGTTCGCCAGGCTCCAGTTTTCCTACGCTTTTGAACGCCAGAATACCGGTGGCCTGCGCCATTGCTTCAAGGATCAAAACGCCCGGGAAAATGGGTTTGCCAGGGAAGTGGCCCTGGAAAAACGGCTCGTTTACAGAGACATTTTTTACTGCGCGTAGAAAACGACCTTCTTCAAAATCCAGAACACGGTCAACCAGCAAGAACGGGTAACGGTGCGGCAGAAGCTCTAAAATCTCTTCAATGTGCAGAGTATGAGTGTCGGTAGTCAAAATACTCTTCCTGTCCAAATATACTAAATGACAATAATAACACGGCCCGCGGCTATCAAGAGACAGCTTGCAGGCCGCAAATCAGAAACACTACGCCTTAAGAGCGGGCGTTGTTTAGTCTTGTTGATTGACCTTACGCTCGATGGCTTTTAAGCGCTTGCTCATTTCATCAATATTCATCACCAGCGCCGCGGTTTTACGCCACGCTTTATTCGGTTGTAACGGAATACCTGACGAATA